>CAMNJH010000014.1 GCA_946541275.1 uncultured Prevotellaceae bacterium | reverse complement strand
AAGATATTATCGGTCTGGGATTCAAGAACGATATCGTTAACGTGAAGTCGGGCTACGGCCGTAACTACTTGATCCCTCAGGGAAAGGCCGTCATCGCCTCTGAGAGCGCCAAGAAGGTACTGGCTGAGAACCTGAAACAGCAGGCTCACAAGCTCGCAGCACAGAAGGCTGCTGCCGAGGAGCGTGGTAATGCCATTAAGGACGTTGCTCTCCGCATCGCCGCTAAGGTGAGCTCTACTGGCCAGCTCTATGGATCTGTCAACGTTGCTACCGTGGCTGAAGAGCTGAAGAAACTGGGTCATGACATCGACCGCAAGATTATCACCATGCGTGATATTAAGAAGGTGGGCGATTATGTGGCTCTGGTGCACTTCCACAAGGAGGTCACTGTTGAGATTCCTGTTACCGTCGTGGCTGAGAATGAGCCCGAGGTGGAGGAGGCTCCCGTAGTTGAGGCTGCTCCCGCCGTTGAGGAAGAAGCTCCCGTTGAGGAGGCTGCTCCCGCTGAAGAGGAAGCTCCTGCTGCAGAGTAAGTAAAGCATTTCTGTAGATATTAAAACAGGAATCCCAGTCACCGCACAGGTAGACTGGGATTTTTATATATTTATAGTGGTATCTGTGTCACCGGCCTTTTCATCACTCAACGACGGAAACAGCATAATGCATGTCATTTAGCGCGGAAAGAAGGTTGTCAAGTTGTTATTTCGGTTTCTAGGTTTCGCAGAAAAAATAGGGGCGTTTACTGAAGAGATTTGGTCATGTTTCCCTTTTTTCTTACTTTTGCAAATATAAACAAGAATATGTGAATATGAAGAACTATCTATTAGCATTCATGCTCATGGCGGGCGCTACGTCTGCTCTGGCCGACAATTATGACTACCAAATCGTAGTGGTATGAAGAAAATAATATCCATCCTTATTGCCCTCGTGCTGACGATAGCAGCCGAGGCGCAGACGCTGAACGTACAGGTTGGTAATGTGACCTACCAGTTCCCTGCCTCTCAGACTGGCGATATGACTTACACTGACGGTACGAGACTCACCATTCTGAATAAAACATTTGCGCTGAGCGACATCAGCTGCATGTTGGTGGACGACACCAGCGTGACCGACAATCTTGTGAGTATCAAATATAGTACTAGTGGTGACGCAGCAGTGACAGTGGCTGGTAATGTGGCTCAATACGTCACAGCAACCGTCAGCGGTAACCATGTGACTATCACTCAGATGAATACCGCTGCGGTCAACGGCGATGAAATAATCTACCAACTTTCTGGCACAACCACTGATGGCTCACTGACGATGAGCGGTTCCTATAAGTGTACGGTCTCGCTGGCCGGGGTCACAATGACCAACCCCAGTGGAGCTGCCATTACCATTACCAATTCAAAGCGCATACAACTCAGTGCAAAAAGCGGAACAACCAATACCATCACGGACGGTAGCGGTCCGCAGAAAGCATGCATTTATTCGAAAGGACAACTACAGTTGCAGGGCAATGGCATGTTAAACGTTGTGGGTAACCATAAACATGGCATTATGAGTGCTTCGTATGTCTCTATCAAGAACCTCACGCTGAACATCACTTCAACCGTCGGCGATGGTATCAATTGTGAGGAATACTTCCAGATGAAGAGCGGTTCGGTTTCTATTAGTGGCGTGGGCGATGATGGCATCCAGTGCGATCTGGGTGGAACCGCCTCGACAGGCCAGACCACGGACCATGAGGATGAAGATACAGGTAACGTTTATTTAGAAGGTGGTACGCTCAGTGTTCAGACGACGACGGCTGCCGCAAAGGGCATCAAGGCTGATGGCGACATGGTCATCAGCGATGGTACAATCACTGTCACCAACTCAGGCAGTGCCACATGGGATAGCGGCGACTCAGAGGTGAAGGGTAGTGCCTGTATCAGTGCCGACGGTAACATGACCATCAGTGGAGGTGTACTGACACTCACCAATGAAGGTTCTGGCGGCAAAGGCATCAAGGCAGATGGTAAACTGGCCATCATCGACAACGCCAACCTGACGGTGAATATTACCGGACAGATAGCCTATTGCAGCAGCAGTAGCAATACGGCCATCCGTACCACAACCTCGACTTCGACTACAGAACGATTGAGCGACAATCTGTCCTCCTCGCCCAAGGGGATTAAGGCCGACGGTGCCATGACGATTACAGGGGGAACCATCCTCGTCAGTGCCAGCTATCATGAGGCCATTGAGACAAAGAGTACGCTTGACATCAGTGGGGGCTATCTCTATGCCACCTCTATGGACGATGCCATCAACTCCAGCAGTCACATGACCATTTCGGGTGGCTATATCATGGCCAACTCAACGGGCAACGATGGACTGGATGCCAATGGTAACTTGTATATCAGTGGTGGCAATGTTTTTGCCGTAGCTAAGTCCAACCCCGAGGTTGGTATCGATGCTAATACAGAGGGCGGCTACAAACTCTATATCACGGGAGGCAGCGTGGTAGCCATCGGTGGTTTCGAGAGAGACGCCAGCATCTCGGACGGTACAGCCAAGTCGGCCTCTTCATTCAGCAAGGGCACATGGTATGGACTCTATAACGGTTCAACGCCAGCATTCGCTTTCAAAGTTCCTTCTAACAGTTCCATGGGTTCTACAATGGCCGTTTATACCACCAGTACTCCTTCCTTGAAGTCAAGTGTGACGGCTGGTGGTACAAGTATCTGGAATGGATACGGTTACACCTCATGTAGCGGAGGCAGCGACGTGACACTTTCAACATATAACAATGGCGGAGGTGGTGGACAGCCTGGCGGCGGTGGCAACCCTGGTGGTGGCCATGGTGGACACTAAAGTGAATTTCCAGAAAGAGAATAATGTTCATGAAAGGACTCTTTTCATCTGTCATGGGGGTGACTGCAATAATAGTTGCTCCCATGAATGTTCATACCGTTGGCTATATAGAACTCCGTGTGAAAAACAAATGAAAATGTTTTGCTATTCCCTCGTTTTTTTGTAACTTTGCGGCAGAAAAGTATTAACCTAAAAAGACGAATCAAAAATGCTACAAGAAAAAGACCTGAAGCAGATTGCACAGCGTGGTATCAGCGCTGAGCAGATTGAGAACCAACTGAAAGAGTTTGAAACCGGATTCCCCTTCCTCCGCCTGGAGGCTGCAGCTGCTGTGGGTAATGGTATTATTGCCCCCACAGTCGAAGAGCGCAAGAAGTATGTTGAGGCCTGGGAGCACTATAAGAGCCAGGGAAGGAAAGTCGTGAAGTTCGTGCCCGCCAGTGGTGCCGCCAGTCGCATGTTCAAGAACATGTTCGCCTTCGTAGATGCCGAGTACGACGTGCCCACCACCGACTTCGAGAAGAAATATTTTGCTGACATTGAGAAGTTTGCTTTCTATGATGCCCTCGATGCTGTTTGCCAGAAGAATGAGGGAAAAGGCATTAAAGCATTGATTGCTGAAGGAAGGTATAAGGCGGTGGCTGCCAATATGTTAAAGAAAGAAGGACTGAACTATGGACAGTTGCCAAAGGGCATGCTGCTCTTCCATAAGTATCCCGAGGGAGCTCGTACGCCCATGGAAGAGCATCTGGTGGAAGGTGCCCTTTACGCAGCCTCTAATGGCGAAGCTCATGTGCACTTCACCGTCAGTCATGAGCATATTGATTTCTTCAAGCAGAAGGTAGCCGAAAAGGCTGATGGCTTTGCAAGTAAATATGGTGTGAAGTATGACATCAGCTTCTCAGAACAGAAACCATCTACCGACACCATTGCCGCTAATCCTGACAACACCCCGTTCCGTGAGGCTGACGGATCGCTGCTGTTCCGCCCGGGCGGACATGGCGCCCTCATCGAGAATCTAAATGAGATTGAAGCCGATGTCATCTTCATCAAGAACATTGACAATGTGGTGCCCGACCGTTTGAAGCCCGAGACCGTGGAGTGGAAGCAGGTGATAGCCGGAGTGTTGGTCACCCTTCAGCAGCAGGCTTTCAATTATCTGCGCATTCTCGACGGAACGCCCACAGAGGCTCAGCTGGCCGAGATTGCCCAGTTCGTGGAGAAGTGCCTGTGCTGCCGTCCGAAGAACAACAAGGTGGATGCCGCCTATTTGCGTCGTAAGCTCGACCGGCCCATGCGTGTTTGTGGCGTGGTGAAGAACGTTGGCGAGCCTGGTGGCGGTCCGTTCTTGACTTACAATCAGGATGGTACGGTGAGCCTGCAGATTTTGGAGAGCTCGCAGATTGACACTCACAACGAGGAGTATATGAAGATGTTCACCCAGGGCACACACTTCAATCCAGTAGACTTGGTGTGCGCCGTGAAGGACTACCAGGGCCGTCCATACAATCTGCCCGATTTTGTTGACAAGACCACAGGCTTCATCTCTTCGAAGTCGAAGGGTGGCAAGGAACTGAAGGCTTTGGAGCTTCCTGGACTATGGAATGGCGCCATGAGTGACTGGAGCACCATCTTTGTCGAAGTTCCTCTGGGCACCTTCAATCCTGTGAAGACGGTGAACGATTTGCTGCGCGAACAGCACCAGTAAGAGCACGGGAGCTTGAGCTCAATAAATGTTCAACGAGATTTTTCAAAAAGCGTTGACTTTTTGGGAAGTCTCGTTGACTTTTTGGCTTGTATGGTTATTTTAACTGCGCATTGATAGCATCTTGCAAGAAAGCCCTTTACTTGGCTTCGAGGGTTAAAAAAGTTTTACGAAAATCATTTTTCCAGGTTTTATGCAGAATTGTCGGTTTTTATTGCTATCTTTGTAGGCTAATTTGCCTTAATAGGCACTTTTGCATACTTGGCAGAAAACAAAAATAACAATATAATGAAGTCAAAATGGAATTATCAACAACCAACACCGGAGCGCCGACAACAGGCTAAGGAGTTAGCCGAGAAGCTGAGTGTGAGCCCCATCATGGCAGAACTGCTCATACAGCGTGGCATTCGCACCGAGCCCGCCGCCAAGCGCTTTCTTCGCCCGCTGCTCAGCGAACTGATTGATCCGTTCTTGATGAACGACATGGACATCGCGGTCGACCGGCTGAACGATGCCATGGGGCGCAAGGAGCGCATTATGGTCTATGGCGACTATGATGTAGACGGATGTACGGCTGTGGCTTTGGTCTATCGCTTCCTGTCGCAATTCTACTCTAACATTGAGTACTATATTCCCGACCGCTATGAGGAAGGTTATGGCATCAGCCAGAAAGGACTGGACCATGCCGCCGAGGCTGGCGTGAAGCTGATTATTGTGCTCGACTGCGGCATCAAGGCTATTGACGAGATTGCCAAAGCCAAGGAGATGGGTATCGATTTTATCATCTGCGATCACCACGTACCCGACGATGAGCTGCCCTGCGCTGTTGCCATCCTTAACCCCAAGCGCACTGACTCCACCTATCCCTTTAAGGATTTGTGCGGTTGTGGCGTGGGCTTCAAGTTCATGCAGGCTTTCGCCAAGAACAATGGCATTCCTTTCTCGCAACTCATTCCCCTGCTCGATTTTTGCGCCGTTAGTATTGCTGCCGATATGGTTTCCGTGATGGGTGAGAACCGCATCCTGGCTTTCCATGGTCTGAAGCAGTTGAACCAGAACCCCTCGGTGGGGCTGAAGGCTATCATTGAAATCAGCGGCCTCACCGGGCGTGACATCACCATGAGCGACATTGTGTTCAAGATAGGCCCACGCATCAATGCCAGTGGCCGCGTGCAAAACGGTACTGAGACAGTTGATTTGCTGGTGGAGAAAGATTTTGAACGCGCCATCACGGCAGCTGTTCACATCAACGAATACAACGAACAGCGTAAGGACATTGATAAGCAGATGAGCGAAGAGGCCAACCAGATTGTGGAGCGCCTGGAAAGTCAGGAACACCAGCCCGCCATCGTGCTTTACAATGAAGGCTGGAAGAAAGGTGTTGTGGGCATCGTAGCCTCCCGGTTGACTGAGATGTACTATCGTCCCACGGTGGTGCTTTCATGTCAGAATGGCATGGCCACAGGCTCGGCTCGCAGTGTTGGTGGTTACGATATCTACACGGCCATCAAGAGCTGTCGTGACCAGCTGGAGAATTTCGGTGGCCATACCTTTGCAGTGGGCTTGTCGCTGAAGACGGAGAACATCCCCGAGTTCCGCCGTCGTTTTCAGGAATATGTCAGTACTCACATCATGCCCGAACAGACCGAGGCCATGATGGACATTGAGGCTGAGATTGATTTCAAGGACATCACCAAGAAGCTGCATAACGACCTGAAAAAGCTGGCTCCGCATGGACCTGACAACCCCAAGCCCCTGTTCTGTACACGCAATGTCTATGACTATGGAACGTCGAAGGTGGTGGGCCGACAGCAGGAGCACATCAAGCTGGAGTTGGTCGACTCACGTTCATCGAACGTGATGAACGGCATCGCCTTCGGCCAGAGCGCTGCCGCCCGATATATCAAGTCCAAGCGTTCCTTTGACATTATTTATACGATAGAGGAGAACATCTACAAACGCAGCGAGGTACAGCTGCAGATAGAAGACATTCAGCCCAGCGAGAATGCACGACTTGTACAGGGAGATACTGAAGCGCTACTGGGGGTACGATGATTTTCGCGGAATCCAGCGCGACATCATTGAAAGCATCGGCAGCGGTCACGACACCTTGGGCTTGATGCCCACGGGTGGGGGCAAGTCCATCACTTTTCAGGTGCCCGCCTTGGCGCAAGAGGGTGTGTGTATTGTCATCACGCCTCTCATAGCGCTGATGAAGGACCAGGTGCAGAATCTGCGCCGACATGGTATTCGTGCGGCAGCTATTCATTCCGACATGTCGCACGATGACATCCTGATGACGTTGGAGAATGCTGTGTTCGACGCCGTGAAAATCCTGTATGTCTCGCCAGAAAGACTCTCTTCCGAGCTCTTTGTACAGAAGGTCCGCCACATGAAAGTGTGCCTTCTTTGCGTGGACGAAGCCCACTGCATCAGCCAGTGGGGCTATGACTTCCGCCCGTCCTATCTCACCATCTCCAGCATTCGTAAGGAGCTGCCTGGAGTGCCCGTCTTGGCGCTGACGGCCACGGCCACGCCCCTGGTCATCGACGACATTCAGGAGCGGCTGCAGTTTGCTGAGAAGCGGGTGTTCCGCATGAGTTTCGAGCGCCAGAACCTGGCCTATGTGGTACGCCATGTCGTGGACAAGGAACAGCAGATGCTCCACATCTTGAATCGCGTCCCCGGCTCGGCCATCGTCTATACCCGAAGTCGCCGCCGCACGAAGGAAATGGCCGAGGTGCTGGATAGGGCAGGGGTGAGCGCCACCTTTTTCCATGCTGGGCTTGACAATGTGGAGAAAGACCGTAGGCAGAAGGAATGGCAGGCTGACAAGATTCGCGTCATGGTGGCTACCAACGCATTTGGCATGGGAATTGACAAGCCCGATGTCCGAGTGGTCATACATGTGGACTGCCCCGACAGCATAGAAGCCTATTTCCAGGAGGCCGGCCGTGCGGGGCGTGATGGGCAGAAGGCCTACGCTGTGTTGCTGTTCAATCATTCTGACAGGACAAAACTGCAAAAGCGCGTGGGTGATACCTTCCCGGAGAAAGATGAAATCAGGGATGTGTACGACCACCTGGCCTACTTCTATCAGATAGCCGTGGGCTCGGGTTTTAATGCCGTTTTCGAGTTTCCTGTGGAGAAGTTCTGCCACAACTTCCATCATTTCCCCACCCGTGTGCATAGCGCCTTGAAAATACTGGAGCGCGCAGGCTATCTGGACTATCGGGAGGAAGACGAGAACCAGTCGAGACTGCGTTTCATCCTGGAACGCGATGACCTCTACAGGCTGCGCGACAACGGTGAGCACGAGGATGCCGTCATCGTGGCCTTGTTACGCAACTACTGTGGCTTGTTCAATGACTATTGCTATATTGACGAGCCATTCCTGGCCCAGCAAGTAGGACTTACCCGTCCGCAGGTACACCTTGTGCTCAAGGAACTGAGCCGCAAGCACATCATCGACTTTATCCCACAGAAGAAGATACCCCTCATTCGCTTCACCCAGCGGCGTGAGGACTCCGAGCATCTGCATTTTGCACCGTCGGTCTATGATGAGCTGAAAATGCGATATGAAGAACGCATCAACAAGATGATAGCCTATGCTACTACCGATGATCAGTGTCGCAGCACCATGCTGTTGCGCTATTTTGGCGAGCAGTCCACACACGACTGTGGCCAGTGTGACGTCTGTTTGGATAGGAGCGGGAAAGAAACCAGCAAGGTTGATGTGAGCCAGGCCCGACAGCAGATTCTTCAGGTGCTGAACGACCATCAGCCCCATCATGTGTCGGTTCTGCACAGCCTGGACATGTCGTACGTCACGTTGGAGGTAGCCTTGCAAGAGCTGATCAGTGAAGAAATCGTTGTCGATGACGACGGGATGCTGTCGCTAAAGCCTTCAGCATTTGTTTCATGAGGTCTACCGCTTGTCAGCGTATCTGTACTCGCTGCCAAATCGCTCACGGGGAAACACGAAGATGTCGTCATTGATGTTTCCCGCCTTGAAATTGCTGATGTAGATGTTCGCCCAGAAAAGAGCCACCTTTATCTTGATGTGCTTGGGTTCATAAGTCTGGGCGTCAATGAGGGCCCTGGCCTGTTTCACCGTCCCTTTGGCTCCCGGGCGTTGTTTCAGGTACAGCATGATTCCATCGCGGGTGCGCTCCATGCTGTAATTGAAGTCGTCGAGCGTGAATTTGAATTTCGATGCATACTTGTCGCGTTTATCCGACGTGGCATCGTGTACTTCAATGACCTTTTTCTTGCGGTAGACCTTGTACATGGTCTGTCCGTCGCACCAGGAGTCAATTCGCTCATCCACGAATTTGTTTTTCTTCCCCTTGTACCAGATGTTTCCTTGCGTTTTGTAGATGCCGATAAGGTTCACGTTGTAGTGCAGTGAACAACCCTGTGGGCCGAACACCTTGTTGTAGGCTTTCTCAAAGATACGGCGAGCCTCTGCGTCATCATTGTCACAAAAGGCACCTACGCTGATGCACAGGGCAGTCAGCAGGAAACAAAATCGTTTCAGCATGAGCATTTCAAGTTAGTTGGAAAACAAAGGAGGCTTGGCTGATAGTGTGCCAAGCCCCCAATTTTCTGTTTCACAATGATTCCGGTGAAAAGATTAAGCCTCTGCGGGAGCCTCCTCAGCAGCGGGAGCCTCGGCAGCAGCCTCAGCAGCGGCGGCGGCAGCAGCAGCCTTCTTCTCAGCCACCTTCTTGGCGATGGCCTCATTCACCTGCTTCTCTGCTTCAAGAGCCTTCTTGGCGGCATCAACCTTGGCCTTCTTCTCAGCCTCGGCCACCTTCTCCAAGCCCTTCTGCTTGTCGGCCTTCCATGCATCGAACTTGCGCTGAGCAGCAGCCTCGTCGAAGGCACCCTTTGCTATGCCACCCTTGAGGTGCTTCATCAGGTACACACCTTCGCGGCTCAGAATGTTACGTACAGTATCAGTGGGCTGTGCGCCTACCTCTACCCAGTACAATGCACGGTCGAAATTCAAGTCTACCGTGGCAGGATTGGTGTTAGGATTGTAAGAACCAATCTTCTCAGTGAAACGACCATCACGTGGTGCACGAGCGTCGGCGATGACGATGCTGTAGAAAGCATAGCCTTTACGACCACCGCGCTGCAATCTGATTTTTGTTGCCATTTTTTAATTTTAGCTTTGATGTTAAACTGTAATTTCGTGCCATTAACTCGTAATAGCGGCTGCAAAATTACAAAAAAGTTGGCAGTTAAGGGCTCTGAGCCGTTTCTTAACTGGTGGAAATTAACTTTTTTTATGCAAAACCTGAAAAAAACACCCTTTGCCCAGCGCTTAACTGCCAACTTTTTTGTAATTTTGGCCTTTGAAATGAAGAAGAATAGTCTTTCTATTGTCATACCTGTCTACAATGGCGACTGCCGGGAAATGGTGGCCGAGCTGAGGCGGCAGGCTGAGGCCATTGCGGGGCTTACCTATGAGATTCTGGTCATCGACGATGCCTCGCCGAACCATGAAATGGTGGGGCATGGCTGGGAGGTGGGCCATTGGCCTCATTGCAGGTTCATGGCCTTGGAGCAGAACATCGGCAGGGCGCGCATTCGTAACCTGCTGGCTACCAGGGCTCGCAACGAGTGGCTTCTCTATCTTGATGGCGACATGGCTGTGTTCCGTCCCGATTTCCTGCTCACCTATCTGGACTGCGATGGTGACGTCATCTATGGAGGCTACCAGGTGGGCAAAGCCGATGACTCGTGTCTGAGGTACATCTACGAGAAGTCCACGGAGCACCATCACACGGCCGAGCAAAGGCAGAAACGGCCTTATCAGCACTTCCATACGTCGAACTTCATGGTGCGCCGCCAGGTCATGCTGGCCCATCGCTTCGACGAATCCTTCCTCACCTACGGCTATGAGGATGTGCTCCTGGGCAAACAGTTCAAGCAGGCAGGCATCAGCATCACCCATATTCCCAATCCTGCGGGCTTCTTCACTTTTGAGGACAATGCCCACTTTGTCAGCAAGACAGAGGAGGGGCTGCGCACCCTTTACGAGAAGCGTGACTTGCTGCGCGGTTACTCGCAGATGATTACTTTCGTGGAGGGAATACACCTGGGGCTGGTGAAGTGGAGCATTCGCCTGTGGCACTGGCTCTTTGGACGGCTGGAAAGGCACAACCTGTGTGGGCGGAAACCCTCCCTTCGAGTGTTCAAGCTCTACAAGTTGGGATACTATCTCACATTGTCAGCATAATAATTTCTACAATCCTATAAGTTTTCGTAATATTACAAAAAAAGTAAGTTGATTAGTTATGTTTAGTAAGGAAACCTATATTCGCCGTAGGGCCGAATTGAAAAAACTGGTAGGCCAGGGCCTGATAGTGCTGTTTGGCAACAATGAGGCACCTGCCAATTATCCCAACAATCCCTACTCGCCCATGCGTCAGGATTCATCGTTCCTCTATTACTTTGGCCAGCATCGCGACGGGTTGGTCGGCGTGATAAATGTTGATCAAGATACAGAAATGCTGATAGGCGATGACATCGATATCGAAGATATTGTATGGATGGGCTTCGTGCCCAGTGTGAGCGACCTGGCTGCCCAGGTGGGCGTCATGAAGACGGCTCCAATGGCCGCCTTGAAAAACCTCATTGAAGCTGCCAAGGTAAAGGGACAGACCGTGCATTTCCTGCCGCCCTACCGTTTTGACACAAAGATACAGATCATGGAGCTGCTGGGCATACATCCTGACCAGCAGAAGGCGGCCGCCTCACTGCCACTGATTCAGGCCGTGGTGAAAATGCGCTCCACCAAGGAGCCACAGGAGATAGAGGCCATAGAGCGAGCTTGCGACGTAGGCTATGAGATGCACACCACAGCTCAGCGCCTCATCCGACCGGGCGTGACCGAGCGTTTCGTCGGTGGCCAAGTGGACGGTATTGCCCGTTCTTTGGCCCAGGGAGTCAGCTTCTCCACCATTTTCTCGCAGCACGGCGAGATTATGCATGGCAATCCCAGCGGAGCACTCTTGGAGGCAGGCCGGCTGGCCTTGTGCGATGCCGGCTGTGAGCTGGACGACTACTGCTCGGACAACACCCGCACCATGCCTGTGGGTGGAAAGTTCACCCAGCGCCAGCTGGAGGTCTATTCCATTGTAGAGGCCTGCCACGACTATGTTCTGCAGGTGGCAAAGCCAGGTGTGAAGTATGCTGATGTGCATTTCGCCGTCTGTCGGCTCATGACCGAGCGGCTGAAGGAACTGGGGCTGATGAAGGGCGACACCGACGAGGCCGTTGCTGCCGGTGCCCACGCCATGTTCCTGCCTCACGGACTGGGCCACATGATGGGCATGGACGTGCACGACATGGAAGGCCTGGGACAGATCTACGTGGGCTTCGACGAGGAGACGCGGCCCAACCTGGAGCAGTTTGGAACCAATTGCCTGCGCATGGGGCGCCGCCTGCGGGAAGGATTCGTGGTGACCGATGAGCCCGGAATCTACTTCATTCCACATCTCATTGACCTATGGCGGAAGGAAGGCCACTGCAAGGAGTTCCTGAACTTCGACCTGCTGGATACCTACAAGGATTTCGGCGGCATCCGCATTGAGGACGACCTGCTCATCACCAGCGACGGCTGTCGTTTCCTGGGAACAAAGCGCATCCCCTATCATCCCCAGGAACTCCAGGATTTCATGGCTCAGTAGGAGGAGCACGGCGGTCACATAATACCAGCTTTCACCACCTGCACTGCCATTGTTGCACCTACAAGCTTACCCCGCTTCCCGTAGAACAACGCACTTTAGGGTAAGCTTGTTTCATATATGATGGACAGAATATTGTACACAAAGCAGATTCCGACGTTTGTCAACCAGAAGGGGATAACGTCGGAATCTGCTTAGTGTATGGATGAGCGAAAGCTGGTATACGCACGTAGGCGAGAGCGAGTGAGTATAAACATGACCGTTTTTTTAGTCAAAAATAAGAAAACGAGGGAAAAGTTTGGCTAAGAAGAATAAAAAGCGTAACTTTGCGACTTGAAACATTTAACAATAGATAAAAACAGATGAAAAAACTTTTTTCACTTGCCCTTTTGGCTATGTTGGCCTTGGGCGCCCAGGCTCAGGAAGCTGAGCAGAAAAACGACAACAAGCCCGTCTTCACGACTATCAAGGAGAACCCCATCACCAGCGTGAAAGACCAGAACCGTAGTGGCACCTGCTGGAACTACAGCACACTGAGCTTCTTTGAGGCTGAGATCCTGAAGGCTACGGGCAAAACCTATGACTTGTGTGAGAGCTTTGTAGAGAACAAAACCTACATGGACCGTGCCATCCAGGTGGTGCGCTTCCATGGCGACTGCCAGTTTGCCCAGGGTGGAAGCGCTGAGGACGTGCTGGCCACGCTGAAGACTCACGGCATCTGCCCTGAGGACGCCATGCCTTTCCCCGGTTCGCTCTATGGTGACTCTCTGAACAATTTCAACGAGTTCTTCTCGTTGCTCGAACCTTATGTGGCAGCAGTGTCGAAGAGCACTGCCAAGAAACTGAGCAATCAGTGGAAGGTGGGATTCCAGGGCATTCTGGATGCTTACCTGGGACAGTGCCCTGAGAAGTTCACCTTTGAGGGTAAGGAGTACACACCGAAGACTTTTGTCCAGTCGCTCGGCATCAACCTTGACGACTACGTGTCCATCACCAGCTATACCCACCATCCTTTCTACACCACGTTCGCCGTGGAGGTGCAGGACAACTGGCGCTTCCCCCAGTCGTACAACCTGCCTATGGACGAGATGATGAAGGTGATTGACAACGCAGTGGAGAAGGGCTACACCATTGCATGGGGTGGCGACGTCAGCGAAGAGGGCTTCACCCGTCAGGGTTTGGCCTACGCCATCGATGGCGAGGCTGCCAAGAGTCTGGCTGGTAGCGACATGGCGCGCTGGCTGAAGCTCACTCAGGCCAAGCGTAAGAATGTCATCGATTCTTTGGGCTGCACGGTTCCCGAGGTGGTTCCTACACAGGAAATGCGCCAGGAGCGCTTTGACAACTGGGAGCTAACCGATGACCACGGCATGCTGATTTACGGTGTGGCAAAGGACCAGAACGGCAAGGAGTACTACATGGTGAAGAACTCTTGGGGCGAGACCGGTGACTACAAGGGTACCTGGTATATGACCAAGGCTTTCATTGCTGCCAATACCATGGACTTCCTGATTAACAAGAACGCCATTCCCAAGGACATCCGGAAGAAGCTGGGTATTTAGCCCAGCGAATCGAGCATCAGCTGTATTTCAACATCGTTGATGCCGCGTGATTGAAGGAGTTCATGCTCGGGTCCGTGCATGAACTCCTTTTCCATGCTGACGGGCTTGACGGTCTGGGCGCTGATGAACTGGCGGAACATGGCAATGGCCTTCTCCACTTGGCGCGACAGCCAGAGGCAGTAGCCATAGTTCAACAGGTCAGAAGGCTGTGGATGGTCACTGCTGAGCAGTTGCTGGTATGCCTTGTCGGCCTGCTCGTACTTTCCGTTGAGCGTTAGTGCCCAGGCCAGGACACGATGGATGTTCTGGGCATCAGGATTCTGGTAATTCAGCTTGTAGAGTATTCGCAGTGCTTCTTCCGCCTGGTCAGTGTTGAGCAGGCAGATGGAGGCATTAAGCTGGTAGGGCTGATAGTCGGGATGAAGCTCCATCAGGGTGCGGTAGGCCTCGAGTCCTTTCTGGTATTCCTGGTTCCCGAAGTAGGCACGAGCCAGTCCGGAGAGGGCCCGCTCGTTGTCAGGCTGCAGGGTGGTGGCTCTGAGGAAGCATTCTGTGGCGGTGGCAGGCTGTGCGACCATGGTGGGATGATGCTGCAAGGCGGTGCCCAGCAT
This sequence comes from uncultured Prevotellaceae bacterium, assembly GCA_946541275.1. Taxonomy (GTDB): domain Bacteria; phylum Bacteroidota; class Bacteroidia; order Bacteroidales; family Bacteroidaceae; genus Prevotella. The sequence continues at coordinate 15,452 of CAMNJH010000014.1, read as the reverse complement.
AATATAATAATGTATGTCGTGCTGGGATTCGGGTATGTTGGCCAGCACACGGATGGCATCCGTATAGCGACGGCGCTTCATCAGGAACCGGGTTACGGTGAGAGCCTGGTTGGCCAGTGCCTGTTGGCAGAACAATGGGTTGCAGAAGAAGAAGATGCCACCAGGGGCTTTCCCCTTCTGGTCTTCAACGGTAAAGGGATTGCTGAACTCAGCGCGGCTGGGGAATAGGCGGAAGAACCGGTAGAGGTCCTGCAGATATATGCGGCGAATGAAGGCGGGCTGCTTCTGCTCGTCAAGGTTCATTTCGCCGCCCAGTGGCATGGCGGTGGCCTCGCCCTCTTCAATCATCTTGAGCATTCCCTGGGGCAGGTGGTTGAGAACCTGGTTGAAGGCCAGCACGAACGAGTATTTGTCGCTGTCGCAGAAAGCTCCCAGGCGGGTAATGGTCTTGAGGAACTTCTTTCCGCGGGCATTGTTCCATATCTGGCTGATGCCGGGGTGCTGTGGATAGAAGGGCATGAACCAATTGCTCACTTCGTTGAAGAAGGGGAACCGCTTCATCTGCGAGAATCCGCCGAAGTAGATGTCGGCCCCCTGCCGCTGCATGTCGGCCATGCGCTTCATGCTCTGCTCCATGCGCTCCATGTTTTGCTCTGAGGCTTCGGGGTGCAGAATCTCTTCCAGTGAGTCCTCGTCCATCTCGGCCAGTCCTTGGCGTGTTATCTTCAGGTTGCTGCCGCTGATGATGTCGGGCAGGATTTCCTTCTGTATGGTGTTCGTGTCGGCATCGGCCTCCATGCAGTAAATCAGCTGCATCTGCATCTCGGCCAGGTCGTTGCATGTCTTCTCGTCCTGGCAGAGCTGTCCTATCAGGTCGTTCATCTCTGTATAGAGACGGGCGGCGTCGGCATTGGCACATAGCACCCATCCCACAAGGGCACACTGGCGCAGGCGCTCGTCGGTGGCCTGCCTATAGACCTCCACGAGTACGCGGAATTTCTCGAAGCAGAACGATTGCATGGCCGACAGGGTGATGGCGCTGACCGTGAGCTGCTGGTCCGTGCTGGCCAGGGTGGGGGAGAGCAGCAGCTCAAGAATGGAATCGGCCAGGCTGGAGCGCCACTGATGTGAGGTGAGAATGTAGTCGAACAGGTCACGTATCAGATTCCAATGCTGCTGGTGCAGCTCTTCACTTTTCTGCTGTCGGGTATGCTCGGGCTCTAGCTGAAGCAGGGTGATGTCGCTGACAAAGGACTCCATGGCTGTCCTGATGGTGCTGAGGTCCCAGTCCATGCGCTCGTTGCGGGGGCGCTGGTACAGCATTTTCATGTATGGGCTGTTGGCCAGCTGCCAGTTCAACTGTACATTGGCTGTCAGGGCATAGAGACGCCGCAGCAGCTGGTGGTAAACTTCCATCCGTTTCGGGTCGTCGTAGCCTTGCTTCCAGTAATCTGACATCAGGAGGAAGCTGTCGCGCAGTGCTGACAGGTGTGACATGTCTGACTGACGAGGATTGGCCAGAAGATAATTCTCCAGTGAGCGTAAGGCCTTACCCAGTTGCTGGCTTTCAACCAGTTCCAGAATCTCATTCAGTGTCTCGTTCTGCTTCAATGTATGAAAAGGATATGTGGGATTATTGTTGCTGACTTCTCTTAGCTGCCTTGTCCAGTGAATCAGCCACTTCAGGCAGGACATGGCATCGGTCGGCTATCAGCTGCCTGTAGGTTGAATAGCCACGATGGGCAATGCTGTCGCGGGCCATGTTGTAGACGCGGAGGAATGTTTCAATTTGCCGCTGGCGCATGGTGTCGGTAGCAGCTTGCTCGGTGAAGGCCAGAACGCCATAGTGCAGGCCCAGCTCCTCTGTATCCATGAGCACCGGATGTCCCTGAATGCGGGCCTGGGTGGCTTGAGGCTCGGGCAGCAGCAGGGCGTCCATGATGCTGTTTTCGAGCATGCTTAAACGCACGCCGACATCGTTGATTTGAATGCGGAATACTCGCTCAGGAGGCAGCCCTACACTGTCAATGGCATGTTGTGCAAGCAGGTCGGTAGCTGAGCGGCGTGTCATGGCTATCATCTTGTCGTCGAGTTGTGACAACTGCTTGATGCGGGCGTTCTTGTTGGTCACCAGCTGCCACTTCAGGTCCGTCTGCCCCATTTCGCGCAGCTCCACCCCTCGCTCGGCTATCCATTTCATGCGCTCGCGGTCAGTGGCGAGGCCTTCCACATGGTGGAACAGCACGGCCGTGTCTTCATCCATCTGGGCTGTGTACTGGTGTAACTGCACACTGACACCTTCGCGCTCGAACCATCCTTCTGCCTCAGCCACATAGAGGGGAAGGCAGTCGAGCGTGGGCATCACTGCAACCTTCAGTGCCAATGAGTCAACCCGCTGCTGCTCCCTGCGTGCCTGCTCTGTGCGTTCGGTGGCATCGTCGCCGCAGGAGGTCAGCAGCATAAGCAGGCTGATGGCCCAAAATAGTCTTTTTGTCTTCAAAACGATTAGCTATTCTTCTTCGGCCTGCAAAAATACAACTTTTTTTTCTATTTTAAAACTTTTGCCCGCTTTTTTTTGCAGAGCGGAATTTATTGCTTATCTTTGCAATGATAACTGGATATGTAGTTCTACACGAAAGGAAAAAAGAGAATGGCCAAGGACAAGATAGCATACGTCTGTACTAACTGCGGGCAAGAGTCGCCAAAGTGGATAGGCAAATGCCCCGCTTGTGGGCAATGGAACACGTTCAAGGAAATCAAGGTGGCCCCCGATGTGGGCAGGGCAGCCGCCACGAATGCGGCTGCAAGCGCCGGGCGGGAGCTGCGCACCAGCAGGCCCGTCAGGTTGCGCGAGATTGCCAATTCTGATGACCGCCGCATCTCCATGGGTGACGACGAGCTGAACCGTGTGCTGGGCGGTGGCCTGGTGCCTGGCAGCATTGTGCTGCTGGGGGGCGAGCCCGGCATTGGCAAATCGACCTTGTCGTTGCAGACCATGCTCAACTTGAGCATGAAAAAGGCGGATTCTGGCGAAGAGGGGATGCGCATCTTGTATGTGAGCGGTGAGGAAAGCGCTCATCAGCTGAAGATGCGTGCTGAGCGACTGAACCCCGCCTCGCTGTCATGCGATAACTTCATGATTCTATGTGAGAACTCATTGGAGGCCATCTTCACCCATGTGAAAGAGGTGCAGCCCGATTTGCTCGTCGTGGACTCTATCCAGACCATTGCCACCGAGGATATTGACTCCAGCGCAGGCTCCATAGCTCAGGTCCGTGAATGCGCAGCATCACTGTTGCGCTTTGCCAAGACGAGCGGAGTGCCTGTCATTCTCATTGGCCATATCACAAAAGAAGGCACCCTGGCAGGGCCTAAGATTCTGGAGCACATCGTTGATACGGTGATACAGTTTGAGGGCGACCAGCACTATATGTATCGCATCCTGAGAAGCATGAAGAACCGATTCGGAAGTACTTCGGAACTAGGTATTTACGAGATGCAGCAGAATGGACTTCGGCAAGTGGCCAACCCATCGGAGCTGTTGCTCACGGAAGACCATGACGGCCTGTCGGGCATTGCCATCAGTGCGGCCATTGAGGGCGTGCGCCCCTTCCTGATGGAGACGCAAGCCCTGGTGTCTTCAGCCGCTTACGGTACTCCCCAGCGTTCGGCCACCGGATTTGATCAGCGGCGCCTGAACATGCTCCTGGCTGTGCTTGAAAAGCGGGTAGGCTTCAAGCTGATGCAAAAAGATGTGTTTATCAATATTGCCGGAGGCCTGCGTGTCACGGATATGGCCATGGATTTAAGCATCATTGCCGCCGTACTTTCCAGTAATGTCGACACACCCATAGAGTCGGGCTGGTGCATGTGCGGCGAGGTGGGCCTGAGCGGCGAGGTGCGCCCGGTCAGTCGCATTGAACAGCGTGTGGCAGAGGCCGAGAAGCTGGGCTTCCAGCATATCATCATTCCCAGCTATAACATGCGGGCCTTCTCGCACAAGAAACTGGGCATCGGCCTGCACTCGGTGAGGAAGGTGGAAGAGGCCCTGCGCTTGTTGTTTGGATAGTACGACCTATTTGTTTTCCTCCCATTATCCTGGATAATTTCACATGAAACCACTAAAGAAAAAACACTATTTCCTGCTAGCGGCAGCGCTGTTGCTCATTGTCGCTGCCGTCTATGCCTATTCGCTTTATCGCCAGGTGAACGCTCCGTTGCTGAGTGGAAGCGATACACATTATTTATATATAGACACCGACGACACGGCTGATTCGGTCTATGCCAAGCTAGCCCCTGTCAGTACTGAGCAGGGATTGAAAGGGCTGCGATGGCTGTGCAGTCGCTATGACTATGCCAGCAGGGTGCGCACAGGGCGCTATGCCGTGGAGCCAGGAAGTAGGGCGCTGGAGGTTTTCCGCAAATTGCGCAGCGGACAGCAGTCGCCAGTGATGCTGACCGTACCCGAGGTTCGCACGATGGACCGGATGGCCGGCCGATTGGCACAGAAGCTCATGCTCGACAGCGCTACCATTGCCTCGGCCCTTACCGACAATGACTTCTGCCGCTCTCTGGACTATGACACCACGACCATAGCCTGCCTTTTCGTGCCCAACACCTACGAGGTCTATTGGAACACCACCCTTGACGCACTGATGGCGCGACTGAAAAAGGAGCACGACGCCTTTTGGACGAAAGAACGCCTCCAGCTGGCCCAGAACCAGGGCCTCACTCCCAATGAGGTGGTGACACTGGCCAGCATCATCGATGAAGAGACGGCCAACAATGCTGAGAAGCCCCTGGTGGCTGGCATGTATCTGAACAGGCTGAAGCGTGGCATGCTGCTTCAGGCCGATCCTACGGTGAAATACGCCCTGGGCGATTTCACCCTGCGCCGCATCCTGAACAAGCATCTGGAGGTGGACAGCCCCTACAATACTTATAAGTATGAAGGTCTGCCGCCAGGCCCCATCCGTGTGCCGTCAGTGAAGGCCGTCGAGTCAGTGCTGCACCCCGCTGAGCATGATTTCCTCTACATGTGCGCCAAGGAAGACTTCTCGGGCACCCACAATTTTGCTCGCACCCTCAGCGAACACATGCAGAACGCCCGCCGCTATCAGCAGGCCCTCAATCAGCTAGGAATACGCTGATTCTTACAAAAAAATGAATTTTCAATGTTTATTGTTCAATTTATTTCGTACCTTTGCAGGCAAATTCAAAAAAACTGAAAGATAATTATGGCAGAGAAAGTATTTAGCGAAAACGAAGAGAAGAAATCAGTGAGCTTCATTGAGCAGAAGGTGATTGACGACCTGGCAGCAGGAAAGAACGGCGGGCGTATGCAGACGCGTTTCCCACCCGAGCCCAACGGCTACCTTCATATCGGACATGCCAAGGCCATCGCCCTTGACTTCGGCCTGGCAAAGAAATATGGTGGCGAGTGCAACCTTCGTTTTGATGACACGAACCCTCAGAAGGAGGATACAGAATACATTGAGAGTATTGAGCAGGACATCAAGTGGCTGGGATTCCAGTGGGCCCATGTCTATTATGCCAGTGACTATTTCCAGGAGTTGTGGGACTTTGCCGTATGGCTCATCAGACAGGGCCGTGCTTATGTGGACGAGCAGAGCGCTGAGGTGATAGCCCAGCAGAAGGGCACCACCACCAGCCCCGGAACCAACAGCCCCTTCCGCGACCGTCCTGTCGACGAGAATCTCCGGTTGTTTGAGTATATGAACAGCGGCCAGTGCCAGCCTGGCACGCTTGTACTGCGCGCCAAGATTGACATGGCCCATCCCAACATGCTGTTCCGCGACCCGCTCATCTATCGCGTGCTGAACATTCCCCATATCCGCACGGGCAACAAGTGGAATGCTTATCCCATGTACGACTTCACCCACGGACAGAGTGACTATCTGGAGGGCGTCACCCATTCCTGGTGCACGCTGGAGTTTGTGGAGCACCGGCCCCTCTACGACCTGTTCGTCACGTGGATGAAGGAATGGAAGGACGAGACCGACAACATTGAGGACAACCGCCCCCGCCAGACTGAGTTCAACAAGCTGAACCTGAACTATACGCTCATGTCGAAGCGCAACCTGCTGGCGCTGGTCAACGAGAAGCTCGTCTCTTCATGGGACGATCCCCGCATGCCCACCATCTGTGGCTTCCGCCGTCGTGGCTATAGCCCCGAGAGCATTGTCAGGTTCATTGACAAGATAGGCTACACCAAGCTGGATGCCCTGAACGACATGGCCCTGCTCGAGAGTGCCGTGCGCGACGACCTGAACCAGCGCGCCCTGCGCGTGTCGGCAGTCCTCGACCCTGTGAAGGTGGTCATTACCAACTACCCCGAAGGGCAGACCGAGATGCTGACCGCCGTGAACAATCCTGAGAACGAGGCCGACGGAACCCACGACGTGGAGTTCAGCCGTGAGCTGTGGATAGAGCGCGACGACTTCATGGAGGTGGCCGAGAAGAAGTTCATGCGCCTGGCACCCGGCAAGGAGGTGCGCCTGAAGAATGCCTACATCATCAAGTGCTGCGAGGAGCATCCCTGCGACAAGGACGACCAGGGCCGCGTCACCACCATCTATTGCACCTATGACCCCGATACACGCAGCGGGCAGCCCGGTGCCGACCGTAAGATCAAGGGCAAGACGCTGCACTGGGTCAGCTGCCACAATGCTGTCAGTGCCGAGGTGCGGCTCTACGACCGCCTGTGGAAAGTGGAGAATCCCCGCGACGAGCTGGCACGCATCCGCGACGAGCAGCAGTGCGATGCCGTGACCGCCATGAAGCAGATCATCAACCCCGACTCGCTCACCATCCTTCGCGGATGCTACATCGAGCCCTTTGCCGTCAACCTGAAACCGCTCACCTACCTGCAGTTCCAGCGCATCGGCTACTTCAACGTTGATCCTGATAGCACCCCCGAGCATCCTGTGTTCAACAAGACAGTGGGGCTCAGGAGTTAGAAGCTTGTTAATCATTCTAATGAGAAATGAAAAATGAGAAATGGTCTACGGGCACCTGTTAACTCCTAACTCCTAACTCGTAACTCCTAACTCCCATGAAGGCTACTGGCGACGAATACTTTGACAGCGAAGAGTTCCGCAAGCTGCTTGCGGAATACGAGGAGGCTGTGAGCGCAGGACTGCCTGTGTTCATGGATGCCGACGAGCTGTCCGAGATTGCCGACTACTACCAGATGGACGAGCGCTTCGACCAGGCCGACCAGGCCATCAGCCTGGCACTCAGTCTCTCGCCAGGAGCCATTGCACCCCTCACCTACAAGATTCACGAGGCACTGTGGAACGGCGATACCGAAGGGGCCCGGAAGTACTTGGAGCAGATTACCGAGACCGACGAGCCCGACTATATCTACGACAAGGCCGAGATCATGCTGGCCGAGGGCCGCGAGGAGGAGGCCGACCGCTATCTGCGCGACGAATTCAAGAAGGTGCCTCCCGATGAGTATCAGGACTATGTGGTAGACGTGGCCAACATCTACACCGACTACAACTATCCTGAAAAGGCCATGCAGTGGATGGCCCGCGCCCGGCAGGAGGACACCGCCGACTTCAAGGAGCTGATGGCCCGCACACTCTTCGGACTGGGCAAGTACCAGGACAGCGAGAAAATTTGGGGCGAGCTCATCGATGTCAACCCCTTCTCCAAGCACTATTGGAACGCACTGGCTTCCACACAGTTCATGAACGAGGACTACAGCCACAGCGTGGAAAGCAGCGAATACGCCATTGCCATCGATCCCGAAGACCCCGAGGGGCTGCTCACCAAGGCTAACGGCCTCTATCATCTGTATAACTACGAGGAAGCGCTGAAATACTACCAACGCTACTCCCAGCACGTGCCCGACGATGAGTTCGGGCTCATGCATCAGGGCACTTGCCTCATCAATTTGGGGCGCAATGACGAGGCCATCAGCATGCTGAACAAGGCCATCCAGACGGCCCCGCCCGATTCACCCTACCTGGGCGACATCTGGCAGGAGCTCTCGTTTGCCTACAGCGAGCAGGGCGATGATGACAAGGCGCTGGAGGCCCTCGACCAGAGCGACCAGTATGGGGCCGACAAGGTGCAGACGCTCGTCGTCAGAGGCCACCTCTGCCTCTCGTCGGGACAGGTGGACGAGGCCGAGCGCCACTTCCGAGACGCCGTCCTGGCCAGCGACACGCCCAGCCAGACGCTCGTGCGCATCATCGTATCGCTCTATGACAACCACTATCTCAATGCCGCCTACTCACTCTTCAAGCGCTTCTTCAGCGTTGTCGATGATGACTTCAACGAAGGCTATGCCTACATGGCACTGTGCTGCTACGACCTGAAGAAGTACGACGAGTTCCTTGCCTATCTGAAGACCGCCTGCCAGCGCTGCCCACGCGAGTGCAAGATTGCGCTGAGCCACATCTTCCCCGACGATGTCAAGCCCCAGGATTACTATACTTATATAAAAGACCGCATGCAGCATTCCTAACTCCTAACTCCTCACTCGTAACTCGTAACTCCCAACTCCCAACTCCCATGAACTGGTTATTAAACAACCTCACTTATCCCAACATCCTCATACTGATGCTCCTTGAAAGCACCGTCGTCCCCGTACCCTCCGAGCTCGTTGTAGCACCCGCTGCCTATCACGCCGCCGCTGGTGGCCTCAACGTGTTCCTCGTAGTCCTCTTTGCCACCATCGGAGCCGCCATCGGCGCTACCATCAACTACGTCGTGGCCCTCTACGTGGGGCGTCCTGTCATCTATAAGTTTGCTAACAGCAAGTGGGGACGCATGTGCCTGCTCAACCAAGAGAAAGTAGAGAAGAGCGAGCGCTACTTCGACGACCATGGCATCGCTGCCACCCTCACCGGGCGTCTCATCCCCGGCATCCGACATCTCATCAGCATTCCCGCCGGACTGGCCCGCATGCACTACGGCAAGTTCTTGCTCTACACCACCATCGGAGCAGGGGCATGGCACAGCATACTCGCCGCCCTGGGCTGGTACCTGCACAGCGTGGTGCCCGAAGAAGAGCTCGATGCCACCATCGAGAAGTACAACCGCTACATCGTCCTGGCCATATTGGCCATCGTCATCCTGGTCATCGCTTTCTTCGTGGTGAAACACTACAGGAAGAAGTGAGCCTGTTATATATGCGCGCGAGATGGCGCTACTCGTGCTACCGAGGCTCCTATCACATTGCGTTACAATGAGTTATGGGTGCGCGAACGCTTTCAGAACGTGCTACCGATGATGCTACTGGTGCTACCAAGTCCCTGCGGGGTTCATCGTTTGGAAAAAGTCAGCGAGTTTTTCCAAAAAGTCAACGAGATTTTTTCATACGGCGCCGCCGTTTTGAAAAATCTCGCCGCCATTTTTGAAAAAGTCGCCGCCGTTTTTGGACAGTCAAAATTGCTTTGAAAAAAGTCAACTTTCTCAGAAGAACATCTCTTGCATCACTTTTCTGTATGTCTCATTTTGCACCCAGACACCATGAGACAAAAACAAAAGTCCGGTAGCACCAGTAGCACCATTGGTAGCATCATCTGCCATCCCGGTAGCGCGTTCCCTAGACTGTCGTGCACCCGGAAATAACAGAATATCAGATTGTTACAACTCCGGTAGCACGAGTAGCGCCATCTTTTGCGCATAATAGGTTCAACAACTCCATTCCCCTTCGTCGCCTTGTGAAGAAGCTACCGCTTAGCAAAAGAAAGGACGTACAGACCTTCGGGCTGTTAGCCGATGCCAAGTGATAATTCTATGTTCTAAAAAAAAGACGTTTTTCAGATTAAACCTTTTGCTAGTATGCTCGTCAAAAACTAAGTTGACCGTATTCCCCCTGCGGGGGGCATGCAAAAGTTTAATTTATTTAAAGCATCAAAGAAAATGAAAAAGACATTGAAGAAAGCAGCTATGCTGCTGGCCATGCTGGTTCTCCCCTTTGCCATGCAGGCGCAAACCAAGTTCCACGACGTAGAGATGAACGAGGCCAAGGGCGCCGTGAAGAGCATCAGCACGTCGCTGATGGGGCGTGAGCAGGTGACGACGTTCGACGAGAACGGCAAGATGCACCGTGAGGGCCTGACAGACGTGGTCTACGATGCTGAGGGCTATCTGCAGTCGGCCAAAATGGAGGTACAGGGCCAGCAGCTGGGCTTCAGCTGCAAGTGGGAGAACGGTGTGCTGAAGAGCCAGACCATGAACATGATGGGGCAGGACATGACCATCAGCTATACTTACAATGAGAAGGGCGCTCCCGCCAGCCAGGCAATGGACTTTGGAGGCCAGAAGATGGAGTCGCCCTATACGGACTATAAGTACGACGACCACGGGAACTGGATTTCCCGCAAAGCTTCGATGATGGGGCAGGAGATGGAGCAAACGCGCACCATCACCTATTACGAGTAAACGGGGGCGCAGACCCTCTTGCCTCTTACTCACCACAGAGGGCACGGAGTACACAGAGAGATGAATTGACTCTGCGTGCTCCGTGTCTTTCGTGTTTCAAGAACAATTGTTGCTTAAGTCCTGGCCCATCCATTCGTCCAGGGTGTCATTGGGGATGCCCAGGGCCTTGGCCACCATGGTGAGATACATTCTCTCAGCCATGGTGGCTTGCGTTTGGGAAGCGTGGGCCACGGCTATAAGTGAGCGAAGGGCATCTTCAGCATAGGTGGGGTCGCAGGCCAGCACGTCGTAGTCCACGTCGTAGCTGAAGTCGCTCTCGAGGCTCTCTTCCGTTCCCACGTTGCCTAGCATCTCCAGCTTCTCTTGGTCGGTGAGCAGCGACTGTGCTACTTTCTCCTCGATGAGTTTGTACTTCTCGGGTATCACGGCGCCGTTGATGTTGGCCATGTTGATCATGGCCTGTATGATGGCGCGCTGCTTGCTTTCGGGGTGGTGCTCACTCTGTTCGGCCTTGGAGAACGAGGCTTTGATGTTGCGGTAGGCCAGCGCATCGATGTCGCCGTCAGTGAAGTGCATCTTCTGGGCTTTCAGTCGCTTCTGCAGCCGCTTGGCTCCGGGCTTGAAGGTGAACAGGGTGAGGCTGCCTGAGAAGATTCCACCGGCAATGGGGATGAACTTGCCGATGCCCTTGGCGAAGCCCTCCTTGGTGAGCTTCAGGCCGGCGGCACGGGCAATGCTGGTGGCGATGGGGTAGACGGCCGTCTTGGTGATGGCCACGCGGGGCAGCCTGCCCACGGCCTGCCGGGCCATGCCCTTGGCCAGTTCCGAGATGCCCTGGTCGGCCACCTTCACGCCCATCATGGAACCCATGAAGATGGTGAGCAGGTCGGTGGTCATGTCGGTCAGCTCGCCCTCTTCGTCGCAGAAATCGGGGAAGCCATAGAGATAGGCCAGCTTCTGAGAGAGCACCACCACGTGGTAGTAGTACTGTGTGATGTCGCCGGGGATGGTGGCTGCCATGGCCAGCCCGCCCGGCAGTCCGGCAATGGTGGAGGCGGCGGTGGCCAGGGTGGTGTGGTGGTTGATGCACTTCTTGGCTATGGTGTCGATGGTGCGGTCGCTGGCAATGGTATAGGGACGCACGCTTTCCAGCATGTCCAGCTTGGCCGCGCTGCAATAGGGCTTGAGCTCTTTGCGCAGGAAGGCCGTGCGGTCTACTTTCACGCCAGGCAACTCCAGAACGGTGCTGAGCACGTGGTTCCAGCTGAGTGTAGGCTTATCTTTTCCCATTTTTCTGATATTTTTTGATGATGCTATAGGCGGAGTAGAGTCCCTGCTCGCCAGCTTTGCTCAGGTCGGAGATGCCTTCGGCCGTCTGCTCGGTGTACAGGAGGCACAGGCCGCGGTTGAAGTAGGCCTCGGCCATGTGCGGGTCAGCCTGCAGGGCGGCGGTGAAGTCGGTAATGGCGTGCTGATAGTCGCGCTGCAGGGCGTAGAGGCAGGCCCGGTTGTAGAGTACATAGGCATGGTGAGGGCTGAGGCGGAGGGCATGGTCCAGGTCGCTCATCACGCCCGCTGTGGCCAGCTGGGTGCCCTTCTCCTCGGCGGCTGCAAACAGGTTGAGCCTGGTCTGGCAGACGGCGCGCTGCCAGAAGGCCAGGGGCTGGTTGGGGTCGATGCCGAGGCAGGTGGTGAGGTCGCTGACGGCGGCTTCGTTGTCCTGCAGCATGGCGTAGGCCACGGCGCGTGCCATGAGCAGGGGAATGGCTTCCCTGGTGCGGTGCAGCTGGTTGATGGCCGTACTTAGGGAGTCAATATAGTTGAAGTAGTCAGAGGAATGGCGGGTGCTGAGTGTGGCGTGCTGGTTGCTGATGTAGATGGGGCGCACGTCCGTTTGCTGGTTGAACTCGTCGGCCAGCGCGTCATAGTGGGGAGCCTTGTTCACCTCGTCCTGCTGGGCCTGAAGGGACAGGGCGAACATGGGCAGCAGCTCCATGTCGACCTTGCGGTTCTGCACGTGCCCGCGATAGTCGCTCTGGTACTCGCGCTCGGGCTCCTGCTCGTCGGCTACCACCAGCTCGTCGTACTTCTCGGGGTCAATGTCACTGCGCTTGCGCTGACTGCGCGGCCCCTGCTTGGGCTTGATGCCGTAGAGGTGCTGGTAGAGCTGGGCCTTGTACACCTTGAACTCGTCGAGCTCGGCCTTGGCAGTCATGCCCAGCCGTCGGTAGACGCGTGCTCGATAAATGATGCCTGTGTAGAAATTGGGATACTCGTCGATGACCTTGGTATAGTCGCGCACGGCTCCCCGCAGGTCGCCCGTACGGTCGAGCAGCACGGCGCGGTTGAACAGGGCCAGCATGTTGTCGGGCTCCAGGTTGAGCACGAAGTCGAAGTCCTTGATGGCGCGGTGGTCGTCGCCCACGTCGGCACAGAGCAATCCGCGGTTATAGTGGCCAAGGAAGTTGTTGGGTTCTAGGTCGAGCGCCACGTCGTAATCGGCCATGGCTCCGCGCAGGTTGTTCTGATTGTAGCGTGCCAGTGCCCGGTTGATGTAGTAGCCTCCATTCTTGGGGAGTAGGTGAATGGCGTGGTCCAGCTGCTGCTCGGCTTCGGGCCACTCCTTGCGCTGCAAGCTGATGAGGCTGCGCACGGCCCAGGTCTTGCCGTCGTAGGGGTCCAGCTCAAGGCTCTTCTCCAGGGCCTGCACAGCCAGTGCTGTGTCCTTCATCTGAAGATGTACGTCGGCCCGCATGGTATAGTTGGAGGCATACTGGCTCCAGTGGGCCTGCATGGTGTCGAGCTCGGCCAGTGCCTGTTCGTACTCCTTGTTCTGTATGTGGCAGAGCACACGGTTGTGCCACAGGGAGCGATTGTCGGGGGTGATGCGCAGTGCATGGTTGTAGTCATCGATGGCGGCGGCAAACTTTTCCTGCTGAATGCGGCATAGTCCGCGTAGCTCATAGATGCCCACCACATAGGGATTGCGCTCGATGGCCTCGGTACAATCGCTCTCGGCACCTGAAAAGTCGTCAAGGTAAAACTTGGCCACCCCTCGCCAGAACCACGGTTCGTAAAGGTAGGGCTTGGCCACGATGGCCTGGTTGAAGTACTGCATGGAAAGGACGTAGTCCTCATAGTAAAGGGCGGAACGCCCTATGGTGATGAGACGGTCGGTGTTGTACTGTGCAGAAGAACGGGAAAGGAACAAAGGAGAATGGGAAATGATGACGGCCAGGCACACCCGTAGCAACCATGAAGAAAAGCCTGCATGGCCCTGGGGTGATGGTGCTAGGTAGTCAGCATTTCTCATTCCACATGATCTGGTTCCTCATTCCTTTTCCTATTTCCGCAGAACGGGCTTCGTCTTGTAAGCACAGCGATAGCGCCCCTGGGTGAGCGCCTTCAGCTTGTTCTTGATGAGCTGCTTGCGCAGGGGCGAGATGTGGTCGATGAACATCTTGCCTTCCAGATGGTCGAACTCATGCTGCATGACGCGGGCCAGATAGCCTTCCACCCAGTCGTCGTGCTGCTGGAACTGCTCGTCCTGCCACTGTACGCGGATGCGGGTAGGTCTGACCACTTTCTCGTGAATGGCAGGCAGCGACAGGCATCCCTCTTCCGAGGTGTCGGTCTGTGAGTCGTCCTTTTCAATAATGTGTGGGTTGATGTACACTTGACGGAAATCCTTGTATTCGGGCATGTCTTCGGCTAGTGGTCGCAGGTCGATGACACTGAGCCTGATGGGCAGGCCAATCTGAGGTGCTGCCAGTCCAATGCCGTCGCTATCGGCCAGCGTCTCCCACATGTCCTCAATGAGCTGAGGCAGGTCGGGATAGTCGGGCGTGATGTCATCGGTCACCTTGCGGAGCACAGGCTGTCCATATATATATATAGGTAGAATCATTTCTGGGGGGTATTGATAATCTGATTTGCTGTTGTTCGATGTGTTTATCAAGCGTTGCTTCTTTTCCTGGACCGCATATAGTCCTCCAGGATGATGGTGGCGCTGATTTCGTCCACGATAGCCTTGTCTTGTCGTGCTTTCTTCTTCAAACCGCCGTCAATCATGGCCTGATGGGCCAACACCGAGGTGAACCGCTCGTCATAGAGCACGATGGGGATGTGAGGCATAGCTTTTCGCCAGCGGTTCACGAACTGCATCACCCGCTGCAGGTTCTCGCTGGGCTGCCCGTTGGGTTGCCGTGGCTCGCCGATGACGATGCATTCCACCGGTTCGCGCCCTATGTAGTCGTTCAGCCATTCAAAGAGTGTGGACGTAGCAACAGTCGCCAACCCTCCAGCTATCAGCTGCAGAGGATCGGTGACTGCTACACCGGTTCTTTTCCGGCCATAGTCAAGGGAAAGAATCCGGGCCAATGGTCTGTTAACGGGCGTTGAACAGGAGCCAGGCGTCGGGATAGGAACCACGCAGCTGGTCGCGACTCTGCACTGCCGAAGCCTTGTCGTTATAAGTGGATGCCACGACACGATACATGTTGCGGTCCTCGTTCTTCACTATCTGTGCGGAGTAGCCTGCGTTCTTCAGGCGCTGCTGCAGGCCTTCGGCATTGGCCATCACTGAGAACGAGCCCACGACGACGCTATAGCTGAGCAGGCCGGAACCACTCACGATGGTCACACGCTCCTGACGTACCTGCACATTGTCACGGTTGTCCACAACCTGCGTCTGGGTGGAGGGGACGGTCTGTACGGGTGTTACCACGGGCGTCTCGGTCACCTGTGTCTGCTGAACGGGCTGCTGCACCTGCTGCTGAGCGGCCTGGGCCTGAGCCTTCTCGTAAGCCTTGCGATAAGCTTTGTCACTGGAACCACAACTTGTAAACGCCATTGCCAGGCCTATGCCTGCGCACATTAAAATGTACTTTTTCATAATTAATTATTCAGTTTATGTGATTATTTTTCCGCGAAATTACAAATTATCGCCGAAATAAGCCACATTTTGCTGCATAAACTTTGTTAAATGAACAAAATCTAACATTTTTAATAAAAAAATAACAGGTTTT
>CAMNJH010000013.1 GCA_946541275.1 uncultured Prevotellaceae bacterium | reverse complement strand
CGTTGCACCACTGGTTGCACATCAGGGGCAGGTCGCGCCAGGAGTGAATCCAGTTTTTGTAGGTGTTCCAGATAATGGTCTCGCTGGTGGGGCGGATAATCAGTTCTTCCTCCAATTTGGCAGCGGGATCTACCACCACACCGCTCTTGTCGTCGGTGGCTTTCAGGCGGTAGTGGGTCACCACGGCGCATTCCTTGGCGAAGCCCTCCACGTGCTCAGCCTCGCGGCTGAGGAACGACTTCGGAATGAGCAGGGGGAAGTAGGCGTTCTGGGCGCCCGTCTCCTTGAACATGCGGTCCAGCTCGTGCTGCATCTTTTCCCAGATGGCGTAGCCGTAGGGCTTGATGACCATGCAGCCGCGCACGGCGCTCTGTTCAGCCAGGTCGGCTTTCACCACCAAGTCGTTATACCATTGGCTGTAATTGTCAGCCCGTTTTGTCAAATCTTTCAGTTCTTTTGCCATGATTGTGTCTTGTTTTTTGAAATTTGGATGCAAAGGTAATATTTTTTGTGCAGTTAAAGGAGTTAATGGAGTTAAAGGGAGTTAAAAAGCATATCGTTGTTGTCATAAATCCTAACTTTTCCTTATCTTTGCAGCGTAAAACAATATACGTTTAACCATTTAATAAGACATTGAACATGAAAAAAATGAAAGCTATGGTTCTCACGCTCTGCGCATGCATCGTGATGATGGGTTGTAACAACCTGGGTAAAGGAACTGCCATTGGTGCAGCAGGTGGTGCTATCCTGGGCGCTATCGTCGGTAAGGTAGCAGGCAACACGGCCGTTGGCGCTGCTGTTGGTACGGCTGTTGGTGCAGGCACTGGTGCCCTCATCGGCAAGCACATGGACAAGGTGAAGGCTCAAGCTGAGGCCGTGCAGAATGCACAGGTGCAGACTGTGACCGACGCTAACGGTCTGCAGTGTGTACAGCTGACTTTCAACGAGACTGGTATTAAGTTTGCTTCTGGCAGTGCCACTCTGAACGAGGGCTCCAAGATTTCGCTCAACCAGCTGGCTAACCTGCTGAAGACCAACCAGGATTGCGACGTGGCCATTCAGGGCTACACCGACAACGCCGGTTGGAGGAATTCTACCGCTGCCCAGAGCCAGCAGAAGAACCTGAACCTGTCGCAGCAGCGCGCACAGTCAGTGACCACCTACCTGCAGCAGCAGGGCGTGAGCGCTACGCAGATTCGCAGCACCGTGGGTTACGGCGAGGAGAACCCCGTGGCTGACAACAGCACCGCCGCTGGCAAGGCTAAGAACCGCCGCGTGGAGGTTTACCTCTATGCTTCGCAGGCCATGATCAACGCCGCCGAGGCTGGTACACTGCAGTAAGCAGAACTCACAATTGAATGAATCATCCCTCCTGTGCCGCTAGGCATGGGAGGGATTTTCGTACTTTTTCGGGCCTAAACTTGCCTGAATGGAAAAATGTTACTACCTTTGCAAGTGTATTATTTAGAATAAACGATGAAAATTGGAGATAAAGTAAGGTTCCTTAGTGAGATTGGAGGCGGCCGCGTGGCCGGATTCCAGGGTAAGAACATAGTATTGGTGGAGGACGAAGACGGATTCCAGGTGCCCATGCCCCTGCACGAAGTGGTGGTGGTAGGCGAGGAGAACTATGACACCTCGCACGTCATTGAGGTGAAGCAGCGCCAGCAGCAAAAGCAGCAGGAAGAGCGCGAGTTGGAACCTGCCGACAAGCCTATTACCTTTAAAGCCCAGCCTGAGGAAAGGCGAGGCGGCGACCAGCTGTCGGCCTATTTGGCCTTCGTGCCGATGGAAGTGAAGGAGCTGTCGCACACTCGCTTTGAGGCTTATCTGGTCAACGACTCCAATTACTATCTACGCTTCACCTACCTGTCGGCCGAAGGCAATGCCTGGAGGCTGAGGGCTACCGATGAGGTGGAACCCAACACTAAGCTGTTCATTGAAGAATTTGGACGCGAAGACTTGAACGCCATGGAGCGTGTTGCCGTGCAGTTGCTGGCCTATAAGCGCGAGAAGCCGTTCCTGCTGAAGTCCACGATGGAAGTGCAGCTGCGCATAGACGGCGTGAAGTTCTTCAAGCTGCACACCTTCCAGGAGAGCGACTTCTTTGAGCAGCCGGCACTTGTCTATACCATTGTGGAGCACGACAAGATGGCTCGTCCGCTGGTGATTGATGCCAATCAGCTGAAGGCCAACATGTATGGCAAGGAAGAGCAGCCTAAGCCGCGCCCGCTGGTGACTCCGGCCCGAAAGCCTGGCGACCCCGTGGTGGTTGACCTCCATGCTTCCGAACTGTTGGAGACCACGGCAGGACTCTCGCCCTCCGATATCCTGAACCATCAGCTGGACGTGTTCCGCAAGACCCTGAAGGACTACGAGAAGCAGCGGGGGACAAAGATTGTGTTCATTCATGGAAAGGGTGAGGGCGTTCTGAGAAAAGCTTTAGTGAACGAACTTCAATATCGCTATAAATCATATACTTATCAGGACGCATCTTTTCAGGAGTATGGCTACGGTGCCACACAAGTGACTATTCGGTAGTATGTGAAATGAGGTAAGAAAACTGTAAACGGGAATTAGGACTGGAAAGTATGAAGTACGGATTGATTAAGGTGGCCGCCGCTGTGCCGGGCGTTCGTGTGGCCGATGTGGAATACAATGTTCAGCAGATGGAAAGCCAGATAGCCCAGGCTGAGGGTAGGGGGGCTGAAATCATCGTCTTCCCACAGCTGTCACTGACGGGCTACAGCTGCGAAGACCTGTTTCACCAGCAGCTGTTGCTTGAGAAGGCTGAAGAAGGGTTGCTCGTGCTGCTCGACTTCACCCGTAAGCTGGACATTATTGCGGTGGTGGGGCTGCCCGTGCGCATCGGCTCGCAACTGTACAACTGCGCTGCTGTGGTACAGCACGGAAGCGTGCTGGGGCTGGTGGCCAAGTCCTGTCTGCCCAATACCCATGAGAGCAGCGAGCAGCGCTGGTTCGCCCCGGCTGCCTACTTGGCACCCCAGGAAACCTATCTGGCCGGCTCGCCCGTCTGCGTGACTTCGCAGCCGCAGTTGTTCCGCACATGCGATGGCGCCTGTTTCGGCATTGAGCTGGGCGAGGATGTCTTGGCTCCCCTGCCGCCCAGCAGCCAGTTGGCAATGGCTGGGGCAGACATCATTCTGAATCTCTCGGCCATGACCGAGCAGGTGGGAAAGCGTGATTTCATACAGACAATGCTGGTACAGCAGAGTGCCCGGCTGATGTGTGGATACGTCTATAGCAGCTGTGGCTTCGGTGAGTCCACCCAGGATGTGGTCTATGGCGGTAATGCCCTGATTCTTGAGAACGGCCGGTTGCTGTCGCAGCCGGGACGCCTCTCCATGGATGCCCAGCTGCGAGTGCAGCAAATTGACGTGGAATTGCTGCGCGCCGAGCGGCAGAACTGCGTCCTTTTCCGCACTGCTCCTGACATGGCAGCCTGCAAGGTCGTGGACTGCAAACCCGCCACCACTCCTCGTGACTTTGAGCTCATCCGCACGGTTGACCCACACCCCTTCATTCCGCAGGAAGAGAAGATGGCGCAGAGCTGTGAGGATATTCTTCAGATACAGACCCTGGGCCTGTGCAAGCGCCTGCAGCATACCCACTGCGACAAAGCCGTCGTGGGCATCAGCGGAGGGCTCGACTCGACGCTGGCCCTGCTCGTCGTGGTGAGGGCTTTTGACCTGCTGGGGCAGTCCCGTAAGGGAATCATAGGCATCACCATGCCCGGTTTCGGAACCACTGACCGTACGCACCAGAACGCCGTGGCGCTGATGGAGTCGCTGGGCATTACTCAGCGGGAAATCAGCATTGCCCAGGCGGTTAGGCAGCATCTTGAAGACATCGGCCACAGTCTGGCCAACCACAATGTGACTTATGAGAATGCTCAGGCCAGGGAGCGCACGCAGATTCTGATGGATGTGGCCAATCAGGTGGGGGGCATGGTCATCGGCACAGGCGACCTGTCGGAACTAGCCTTAGGCTGGTGTACTTACAACGGTGACCACATGTCCATGTATGGTGTGAACGCTGGCGTTCCCAAGACGCTGGTGCAGCACCTCATTCGCTACATGGCCCTGCTGCCGCTTTTCGCGGAGCAGCGCGACACACTGATTGACGTGGTGGAAACACCCATATCGCCCGAGCTGATCCCCACTGACGGGGAGGGGCATATCCAGCAGAAGACCGAAGACATCGTGGGCCCCTACGAGTTGCACGATTTCTTCCTCTACTATCTGCTGCGCTTTGGATTCCGTCCGCAGAAGATTTTCCTCCTGGCCCAGCAAGCCTTCCGGGACAGCTATGACGACGAGGCCATCAAGCAATGGTTGCAGACTTTCTGTCGCCGCTTCTTCAGTCAGCAGTTCAAGCGTTCCTGCCTTCCCGATGCCCCCAAGGTGGGCAGCGTCAGTCTTTCTCCCCGTGGCGATTGGCGCATGCCCAGCGATGCCGTCAGCACGCTTTGGCTAAAGGAGGTTGAGAGCCTTTCGTGAAAAATGAGAAATGAAGAATGTGAAATGAGAAAAGAACGCTTTTTCATCAGGAAATCATTTGCAGACAGCGCCTTTGTCAGGCATTGTCTGATCATCATCCTTTTCTGTTTCCCCCTTCTTCTTTCCCGTTCAGTGGCCCAGTCAGTCAACAATCGGTATCTGCAGTACATAGAGCAGTACCGGGATATTGCCATAGAGCAGATGCTGAAGTGGAAGGTGCCTGCCAGCATCACACTGGCACAGGGACTGCTGGAGTCGGCAGCCGGGCAGAGCACTCTGGCCACCAAAGGGAATAATCATTTCGGCATCAAGTGTCATGGTTGGACGGGGGGCACCATCTACCGCGACGATGATTTGAAGCAGGAGTGCTTCCGGGCCTACCGCTCGGCCTATGAGTCGTATGAGGACCACTCCAGGTTCCTGGCTACCGGGCAGCGCTACCGGAGCCTTTTCTCCCTGAAACTGACCGATTACAAGGGATGGGCCCGTGGGCTGAAGGCTGCTGGATATGCCACTAACCCCCGTTATGCTCAGGGACTTATCGACATTATCGAGAACTATCACTTGAACCAATATGACAAGGCCAAAAGCTATGACAAGTTTATGGTAGAACGCTCGCACGACACCTCTTCTGGTGGTCAGCCCTTGCATCCCATTTATATCTACAATAAGAACTACTACCTCTATGCCCGTCAGGGTGATACCTTCCGTAGCCTGGCTGACGAGATAGGCATTTCCTACCGCAAGCTGGCCCGCTATAATGAGCGTGACAAGAAAGACCGGCTGGAACCTGGTGAAATTATCTGGCTGAAGAAGAAGCAGACCAAGGCTCCGAAGGAACTCAAACGAGTGCCCCATGTGGTTCAGCCCGGAGAGTCCATGTACTCCATCTCCCAGAAGTACGGCATCAGACTGAAGTCCCTGTACAAACTGAACAAACTTACGCCCGACTACACCCTGCAGGTGGGCGACCGACTAAAGGTAAGATAACAGCAGAAGATGAACATCATAGTATCAGAAGAAATCAGGGCCGTGTGCCCCGTGTTCGTCGGGGCCTGTGTGGATGCGCAGGTGGTGAACACCCCCTATAGCGCCCCCTTGTGGCAGGAGATAGCCCAGCTGGAACAGCGTTTCCGGCAGGAGCTCACTCCCCAATCGCTGAAAGAGCAGCCTTCCATAGCTGCCACCCGTGCCATATATAAGAAATGCGGGAAGGACCCTTCGCGCTATCGCCCCGCCTCTGAGCAGCTCATCCGCCGTATGCTGCAAGGCAAGGAGCTCTACCAGATTGACACGTTGGTCGACCTGATTAACCTGGCCTCCATAGCCTATGGCTACAGTATCGGGGGTTTTGATGCCGACTGCTTTGTGGGCTCCACACTCACACTGGGCATAGGCCGTGAGGGGGAACCATACGAGGGCATAGGCCGCGGTGTGCTCAACATTGCCGGGCTGCCCGTCTATAGGGATGCACAGGGTGGGGTAGGAACCCCCACCAGCGATCATGAGCGCACCAAGATTACCCTGCTCACCACCCACCTCGTCGTGCTCATCAACGGCTACGACGGCAATAGCCAGCGGGTGGCCCAGAACGCCCAGTTCATCCAGCAACTCCTCTGCCGCTACGCCCAAAGCGATGGCGGCACCGTAACCATGTATTAATCATCCTAAAAATATAAAGCTATGAGTAAGAACTACCTGTGTGTGCCCGTGGCTGCAGTCTTTGCCCTGGCCATCGTCTGTTCCTGTGGAAACAAGAGTAAGAAAGCTAGCTCATCGGTTGACGACGATGATGACGAAGCCACTGAGGAAATGGAGGACGAGGATTTGGCCGAGAGCTACCTGTCGCAAGACCTGGCCACTTTCGACCTCTATGGCCAGGCTATCTCCGTGCACTACGAACGGGGCGAGCATACCTATCCCGTGACAGTTCGCTTCAGCAAGCAGGGCCGCGTGCTGGAAATCATCCGCACCGACGGTCAGGGCGACTCCGAGAAGGCATCACTCACCCGCGATGATGACGGACGCATCGAGTGGATTTCCTGGGAGTCCGACTCCCCCTGGGTCACGTCGCTGTCCTATGAGGGCGAGGGCTACGTGGCTCCCAGTCAGTGCATGGAAACCAACCAGATGGGCAACTACACCGCCGAGCGCTACCTCCGCGATGCCGACGGCCGTCTGTTGAGCATGAAGTTCGAGGAGGCCATACATGGCAATACCGTAGAAGGCGAACCCGAGCATGTGGTCCGCCTGTCCGACTACGACGAGCGGGGCAACTGGCTCACCTGCACCATCACCGCAGGCCAGTATACCTTCGTCACCTGCCGCACCATCAGCTATGCTGACGACCCCGTCACCACCGATGAGGCCGATGCCGATGCTGACGACGAGCGCATCAAAGCCTTCATTACCGACCTGTACAACAGTGGCAGCTACTTGGACTATGACTTCCTGCGAGCCCACTGCACTCCACGCATGCTGAAAAAGCTGGAGGAGAACTACGAGTACGACGGTGAGGGCTACGCCGTGTGGCTCTTCCGTACCTCCTCACAGGATGGCAAGCCCAATTGCGTCGATACCAGTGGCGTCAGCACCGTATTCCCCGATGCCGATGGCGGACACTGGTATCACTATAAGTTTGTGGATGGCGGCTGGCGCGGTGAGAATCGCATCAAGGTCCTTCTGCGCGATGGCCAGTGCATCATTGACGATTTGGAGACCGTCTACGATGAAGCTTTCGAGCAGCTGCAGCAGTAGCACCAATATGCCCGTCAGGCATATCATGATGATATAGTCGATAGCAGCCACTCTCCTTGCGCGTGTGCGCGCGTAATAATAGGCAGAATAGAAGTGCTACAAGTGCTACTGCGTTCTATAATTCGTTGAAAAATAGTGCTTTATGGGCGCATAAAGGAACATGGAAGATGCTACTGGAAATGCTATTGACACCAGTGGACATGCACCTGCACAATATTGACGTTTTGTGCAAGAATGAAACATAGAGAAAAAACGCGCACGACTTTTCTCTATGTCTCATTCTTTTTTTTCAAAAGGGCGCCGACTTTTTCCAATGGGAGGTCGACTTTTTCCAAAAGGACGCCGACTTTTTTGAAAACGGCGCCGCCGTTTTACAAAAAGTCAACGCCATTTTTCCGTGCGGCGCCGCCATTTTGGAACGGTAGCATCTGTAGCATTATCAGTAGCACGAAGTTTTGAAATATATGCACCCGTAAGTTGTTTGAATTCAGCTGATTATCCGCTCCGGTAGCACTTGTAGCACCAGCTTTCGCGCGTATATGTACGCGCGCCTGTACGCAAACCTTAACGATAAGTTTTTTGCAAGTTCATTCTACCTGTTTGATGGATAGTGCAATTCTGTTTCGTCGGTGGTCGACGTCGACGACTTTAACGCTGACGTGCTGGTGTAGGGTGACGACCTCACTGGGGTGTGCGATGCGGCGGTTGGCCATTTGCGAGATGTGCACCAGCCCGTCGTGGTGGACGCCGATGTCGACGAAGGCTCCAAAGTTGGTGATGTTGGTGACGATGCCTGGTAGCACCATGCCGGGCTCCAGGTCGTCAATGGTGTGCACCTGGCTGCTGAACTCGAAGGCTTCGAGCTGCTGGCGAGGGTCGCGGCCGGGCTTCTCCAGCTCGGCCATGATGTCGGTGAGGGTGGGCAGGCCTACCTGGGGTGTGACATAGTGGCTGATGTCCACGCGTGCGCGCAGTTCTTTCTGCGCCATGAGGGCAGGCACGGTGCAGTGCTGGTCGGCGGCCATTCGCTCTACGAGTGCATAGCGCTCGGGGTGGACGGCGCTGTTGTCCAGCGGGTTGGCGGATCCGGGTATGCGGAGGAAGGCGGCGCACTGCTGGAAGGCGGCGGGCCCTAGGCGGGGCACCCGGGTGAGCTGTGAGCGGCTGGTGAATGGGCCGTGCTGGCGGCGGTAGTCCACAATGTTCTGGGCCAGGGCGGGCCCCAGTCCGCTGACGTACTGCAGTAAGTGGCTGGAGGCAGTGTTGACGTTGACACCCACCAGATTGACGCAGCTGACTACAGTCTGGTCGAGCTGCTGCTTGAGCTTGGCTTGGTCGACGTCGTGCTGGTACTGTCCCACGCCAATACTCTTCGGGTCAATCTTGACCAGTTCGGCCAGGGGGTCCATGAGGCGGCGCCCTATGCTGACGGCACCGCGCACGGTGACGTCCTGGTCGGGGAACTCCTGACGGGCCACGGGGGAGGCGGAGTAGACGGAGGCGCCGTCCTCGCTGACGATGTAGAGGGCCACAGACGGGGGGAGGAGGTCACGGATGAACTCCTTGGTTTCGCGGCTGGCGGTGCCATTGCCTATGGCGACGGCCTCTATCTGGTAGTCATTGAGCATCTGCTGCACGTGGACCATGGCCTGCATGCGGCGGTTGACGGGTGGATGGGGGAAGATGGCCTCGTGGTGGAGCAGCGATCCCTGCTGGTCGAGGCAGACCACCTTGCAGCCGGTGCGGAATCCGGGGTCGATGGCCATGACGCGGCGGGGCCCCAGGGGTGCACCGAGCAGTAGCTGGCGCAGGTTTGTGGCAAAGACACGGATGGCCTCAGCGTCGGCGTCGGCCTTGCTTTGGTTGTAAAACTCGGTCTCTATGCTGGGCTTCAGCAGGCGCTTGTAGGCATCGTCGACTGCCTCGGCTACGAGCTGGGCCGACTGGGAGGGTCGGGAGGAGCGGGAGGGGCGCACCCACTGGCGCTTTAGGCGGTCAATGCACTCCTGGTCGTCGGCGGGGTCGATGCTGAGGCGCAGTATGCCCTCGGCCTCACCGCGGCGCATGGCCAGCAGGCGGTGGGAGGAGCAGCGGCGCAGGGGCTCGTGCCAGTCGAAGTAGTCGCTGAACTTGGCTGCTTGGTCGTCGGCTTGACGCGCTTTCACCACGCGCGAGGTTATGATGGCGGTGCGGCGGTAGGCGCCGCGCAGCTGCTGGCGTGAGCGCTCATCGTCGCTCACCATTTCGGCAATGATGTCCTGTGCACCCTTCAGGGCGTCGGCCTCGGTCTTCACGTCGCCCACCAGGAAGGGGCGGACGGCGCGCTCGAGACTGGGCTCGGTTTGCAGCAGGATGAGCTGGGCCAAGGGCTCGAGGCCCTGCTGGCGGGCCACCTGTGCGCGAGTATGGCGCCGGGGCTTGAAGGGCTGGTAGATGTCCTCCAGCTGGGTGGCATCCCAGCAGTCGTCAATGCGTTGCTGCAGCTGGGGCGTCATCTTCTGCTGTGCGGTGATGGTCTTCACCACTGTCTCCTTGCGCTTGATGAGCTCACGGAGCTCCTGGCTGGCTTCACTGATGGCGGCTATCTGCACCTCGTCGAGTGCTCCGGTGCGCTCCTTGCGATAGCGGGAGATGAAGGGAATGGTGCACCCTTCGTCGAGCAGGGCCAAAGTGTTGGCCACAGCCTCGGCGCTGAGTCCCAGCTGCTGGGCGATGTGGCGGGCTATGAATGATGTGTCCATATTATTTTCTGGGCTTCGTTGATATTGGCATCGAAGGGGCCTGTGTGCTGCAGCTTCAGGGTGCACATGGCGGCAGCCAGGCGGCCAGCCTCCTGGCAGGAGGCTCCGTGGCTGCGGGCATAGAGATAGCCGGCGGCATAGGTGTCGCCACAGCCGGTGGCGTCGACCACGCGGGCGGGGGGATAGCCGGGAATGTCATAGAATTGTCCGTCGCAGCAGATGATGCTACCGTAGCTGCCTAGGGTGATGAGCACTTCGCGTACGCCCCAGCTGCTGATGAGGCGGGCGGCGCGGTGCAGGTCTTTCTCGCCGTCAGTGAGCACGTCAATCTCGTGCTCGTTCACTTTCAGTATGTCGGTGTGGCGCAGCACTCGCAGCTTGTCGGGCCAGTCGACGGCATAGACCTGCTGCTGGCGTACTTGGCGCAGATAGCCTTGCACGTCGATGCAGACGCGACCCTTGCTGGCCAAGAACTCGACTACCTCGGGCGAGAAGTCGTCGTCGAGCAGCGTGCCCAGATGGAACACCTCAGCCTCGGCGTCGGCCAGTTGGCTGATGGTGAAGGGGGTGGCCTTGGAGAGCACTCGCTGCTGGCGGTTGTTCATGTTCTGACCATATTTGTTCTCAAAGAAAACGCTGGAGGGGCTGCCCAGGTCAACGATGTCGATACCGGCTTGACGCAGGCGCTCAGTCTCGTGCTGCAGGTCGGGGCCTACGGCGGTGATGACCCCAAAGTTGACGTCGTGGGGCAGGTGGTTCATGGCCCAGGCCACATAGTAGGCCGTGCCACCGGCGCAGTCGATGCCGTCCGGCTGCTGGGGGGTGATGATGCGGTCATGGGTGATGTGGCCAATGCAAAGGATGTCTTTCTTCATGGCTTGCAATAGAGCTCGTGAGTGATGATTTGGCAGAGTTGCTCCAACTGCTCGCGATCGGTATCGTCGAAACAGGCCAGCTGCGTGCTGTCAATGTCGAGCACGCCCACGGGCTGGTGCTGGGCGTCGAAGAGGGGAACCACAATTTCGGAGCGGGAGAGGGAGCTGCAGGCAATATGGCCAGGGAACAGCTCTACATCGGGGACGATGATGGTCTGCTGCTGCGCGAAGGCCGTGCCGCAGACACCGCGGCCATGGGATATGTGCATGCAGGCTACGGGGCCCTGGAACGGCCCCAGACGCAGCTCGCCCTGGCGCTCCATATAGAAGCCTACCCAGTGCCACCCGAAGGCCGCATGCAGTGCTGCACTCACATTGGCCAACACACTCATCTCTTCATGTTCGCCTTTTATCAGCGCTGCCACCTGGGGCAGCAGCTCGGCATAAGTTTTCTGCTTATTATCCATAATTGACTGCAAAGATACGAAAATTAACTGTAAAGTGACGAAATAAGTGAGAGAAAAGGAAGGAAAATATTTTTTTCTTTCCTTTTCCACGGAAAAGTCATGGAAAAATACTATCTTTGCAACGTAAAACTAACAAGACAAATGTTGCGTACTTTGTATAATCAAATAGGGCAGTATGGGCATGCGGCGCTGGCCACGCCTGTTCTGACGGCCCTGGAAGTAGTGCTCGATGTGCTGATTCCCTATGTCACTGCCATGCTGATAGACAAGGGAATTATGGTGGGCGACATGGCATCCGTCTATAAGTATGGACTGCTGATGGTGGGCATGGCTTTCCTGTCGCTCTTCTTTGGCATCATGGCGGGAAGAGTGTCGGCTTATGCCTCAACGGGCTTCGCCTCCAATCTGAGACGGGCCATGTACCGTAACATTCAGACGTTCTCGTTTCAGGACATCGACAGGTACAGCACGTCGGGGCTGGTGACACGCATGACCACCGATGTGCAGAGCCTGCAGAGTGCCTTCCAGCAGATTCTGCGCGTCACGGTGCGAGCACCTTTCCGCCTGCTGCTCAGCATTGTGATGTGCCTGGTCATCGACCCGCGGTTGTCGCTGATTTTCATCGTCGCCATGGTGGTGCTGGGCGTGTCGCTCTATCAGATTATATCCAGGGTGGCCAGGCTGTTCAAGCAGGTGTTCGTGAAATATGACGAGCTGAACCAGAGCGTGCAGGAGAATGTGACGGGCATCCGTGTGGTGAAAGCTTTTGTGCGCGAGGACTACGAGAACCAGAAGTTTGCCAAGGCTGCCGACGGGCTTTATCAGCTCTATACCAGGGCAGAGAGTCTGATGGCCCTGAACCATCCAGTGATGAATATGGTGGTGTATGGCTGCATCATTGCCCTGTCGTGGTGGGGAGCCCACTTTATCGTTGGTGGTACGCTGACCACGGGCGAGCTGACCAGTCTGTTCACTTATGTTATGTCGATACTGCAGGCGCTGATGATGCTGTCCATGATTTTCGTCATGCTCACCCAGAGTGCTGCCTCGGCGCAGCGCGTCAGCGAGATTATTGAGCACAAGGCCAGCATCAGCAATCCTGATGAGCCGCTGATGGCAGTGCCCGATGGCAGCGTGGAGTTCCGAGGTGTGCGCTTTGACTATCAAGCCACCGCTGACCCCACACCCAAGGCTTCCGGGTCACGGCGCTCCGCCCTCTTCAACGTGTCGTTCCGCATAGAAAGCGGACAGACCATCGGGGTCATCGGTGGTACGGGCTCGGGAAAGTCCACGCTGGTCAACCTGATTAGTCGTCTGTATGATACCTCTTTGGGCGAAGTGCTGGTGGGTGGACATGATGTGCGCCAGTATGACCTGACTACGTTGCGTGATGCCGTGGCCGTGGTGCTGCAGCAGAACACACTATTCAGCGGTACTGTGCTGGACAATCTGCGGTGGGGCAGGGCTGATGCCACACTGGAGGAGTGCAGACGGGCATGCCAGCTGGCTCAGGCCGATGAGTTTGTCAGCGAAATGCCGCAAGGCTATGACACCAAGATAGAGCAGGGCGGCACTAACGTCAGTGGAGGTCAGAAGCAGCGCCTGTGCATAGCCCGTGCACTGCTGAAGAACCCCCGCATCCTTGTTCTCGACGATTCCACATCGGCATGTGACACCCGCACCGACGCCAAGATTCAGCAGGCTTTCCGTGAGCAACTGCCACAGATGACCAAACTCATCATTGCTCAGCGTATCAGCAGTGTGCAGCATTGTGACCGCATTCTGGTGATGGACAACGGCGTGGTGACAGGTTTTGACACCCACGAGCATCTGCTGGCATCGAATGCTCTCTACAAGGAAATATACGATATTCAGATGGCCGACACAGGTGATTTCGACACGAAAGGAGGTGCAGCATGAGACAGCCGTCATTCGACCGGGGCGCCAGGGGCCCGCAGGGACACAACGCTGGCTTTCAGAAAGCCACGAAGCAGCAGAAGCAGGTGATGATGCGCCTCTTCGCCTTTGTACTGAAGTATTATAAGTTCAGCATACTCACCGTGCTTGCATGCATCGTGGTGAGCAGCATCACGTCGCTTTTCTCCACCTTGTTCACCCGCACTTTAATTGATGACTACATTACTCCTTTGACGCAGATGGACAATCCTGACTACTCGTCGCTGTGGCAGACGCTGTTCAAACTGGGGCTCATCCTGCTGCTGGGTGTGATAGCCAGCTACACTTATAACCGGCTGATGATTAACGTGTCGCAAGGCACGATGCTGAGGCTGCGTAAGCAGATATTCGAGCGGATGGAACAACTGCCCATCAGCTATTTTGACAGCCACTCGCATGGTGAGCTAATGTCGGTCTACACGAATGATGTGGATTCGCTCCGCCAGATGATTTCCACGGCTATGGCTCAGGTCTTCTCGTCGGTCATTACCATCGTGGCCACTTTCACCTCCATGATAGTGCTCAGCGTGCCGCTGACGCTGGTGAGCATGTGCATTGCCGCAGTGATGATGGTAGCCACAACGAAACTGGGCAGCTGGTCCAGGGGATATTTCCGAACGCAGCAGGAGAGCCTGGCCAGCGTGAATGGTTTCATTGAGGAGATGATGACTGGCCAGAAGGTGGTGAAGGTGTTCTGCCATGAGCAGCAGGCCATCAGCCAGTTTGAGGGTATCAACGAGCAGCTACGTTCGTCGGCCTACAATGCCAACAAGATAGCCAGCATCGTAATGCCCGTCAATGGCAATCTGGGTAACTTGGGCTATGTGCTCATAGCCGTGGTCGGGGCTTCGCTGGCCTTGTCGGGCAGTTGGGAGCTGTCACTGGGCACCATCGTGGCATTCTTGCAGCTGAACAAGAGCTTCACTCAGCCCATCAGCCACGTCAGTCAGCAAATCAACTCCGTCCTTAATGCCTCGGTGGGTGCCGAGCGCGTGTTTGCTCTGGGCGATGCTGAGCCCGAGGTGGACGAGGGAACAAGGGAACTGACCGATCCGAAGGGAGACGTTGATTTCCGCCATGTGGACTTCGGCTATGTACCAGAGAAACAGGTGCTTTTCGACATCAACATCAACACGAACCCAGGACAGAAGATTGCCTTCGTGGGGGGCACCGGTGCAGGAAAGACTACCATCATCAACCTGATAAACCGTTTCTACGATGTGAAGACGGGCGAGGTGGTTTACGACGGAATCCCCATCAACGACATCAGGAAGCAGTCGTTGCGCAAGAGCATGACCATCGTGCTGCAAGAGACGCATCTCTTTACAGGCACGGTGCTCGACAATATCCGCTATGGCAGCCTGGATGCTACGGATGAGGACTGCGTCAAGGCAGCCCAGCTGGTGGGTGCACACGACTTCATTCGCCGTCTGGCCAATGGCTATCAGACTATGCTGCAGGGCGACGGTGGAAACCTGTCGCAAGGCGAGCGTCAGCTGCTGGCAATTGCCCGGGCTGCCGTGGCCAACCCGCCCGTGCTCATTCTCGACGAGGCTACCAGCAGCATTGACACCCGCACTGAGCAACTGGTGCAGCGCGGCATGGACAGTATCATGAGGGGGCGTACCACCTTCGTCATTGCCCACAGACTCTGCACCGTGCGCAATGCCGACCAGATCATTGTCTTGGATCATGGCCGCATAGCCGAGCACGGCACCCACGAGCAATTGCTAGCCCTGAAGGGACAGTATTATCAGCTTTATACGGGTGACACTTCCTTGCTGAAATGATTCAAGGAGCAGGCATAGGCCAGTACAACGGCGAAGCCTGCCAGCGGAATCAGGAAGGGAATGAAAGCATTCGTGTGGTCAGCCAGATAGCCCATCAGCAAGAAGCCGCATCCACCTATCGGCGTCATCATCAGCAGCGACGAGGCGCTTTTGGTCAGCGCACCCAGACCGCGAATGGCCAATGAGAAGATGGTGGGGAACATGATGGCTTCAAACAGATAGTTGGCTATCAGGGCCACCAGCGACACTTTTCCCAGATTCATGATGGTAAGGAGCATGCAGGCCACCGTCCCCATGGCGCACCACATGAGCATGCGTTCAGCATTCACCGTGCGCATGATCCAGCTGCCCAGGAAACGGCCTACCATGAAGATGACCAGTGCCAACGACACCACCATCGAGGCATTCAGCTTTGACATCCAGCCCGTGCCCGTGACGAAGATCACAAAATAGCTGTTGATGGAAATCTCAGCTACTTCATAGCAGAGCAGTGCCAGCAGTCCGAACACAAACCAGCGGTTTCTAAGAAGAGATAGGAGGGGAGAGTGGGGGGCAGCTGCTGTCGGCTCTTTCAGCCCTGGACTTTCGTCGGTCTTCTCTTCTCTGATTTCAGGCAGGTCAACGCGTGTGAACACCAGGGCGATGAGCAGCACCAGTATGCCCATGATGGCATAGGGAATGCTCACGTCGGCCTTGCCGCCATCTTCACGGAACAGGAAACTGCCAACGAGGAATGTGGCCATGAAGCAGCCCATGCCGTTGAATGTCTGCGACAAGTTCAGACGGCTGCTTGCCGTTTCCCTGGCTCCCAGCTTCGTTACGTAGGGGTTGGCCGCCGTTTCCAGGAAAGTCAGTCCGCAGCCTATGATGAACAGGGCTCCCAGGAATGCCTCAAAGGTGCTACTGGGAATGAATGCCAGCGAGCCTAGTCCAAACAGCGTCAGGCCGAACACCACGCCCCGCCTGTAGCCAAAACGGGTAATGAACATGCCTGCGGGGATGGCCATCAGGAAATAGCCCAGGTAGGTGGTCACTTGGATGAGGGCCGACTTGGTGGTTGAGATGTCGAGTTCGTCCTTGAAATGCTGGTTCAGCACGTCGAGGATGGCGCGAGCGAATCCCCATAGGAAGAACAGTGTGGTAATCAGTATGAAAGGTATGACGTAGCGCTTGTCAGTCAGTTTTGCCTTAGGCTTCATAATGCTTTATTGCTTGATTTTTTCCCATGCGTTGTTTTGTGAGGCATTGATGCCGAACAGAATGTCGTACACCTGCTCCTTCTCCTTTGGCGTGCCCTTACCTTTATATATATTGGCCAGCTCGTCCTTCTTGTAGTCAGTCCATATCTGTGGCAGCAGGCTCAGCGGTTTCTCGTCGTGGGCTTTCTTCAGCCCTTCCTGCAGGGCAGTGGTGATGTTGGTGCGTCCGCGCTCCACATTCTGGGCCATTTCGTCCAGTCCCTTACGGTAATAGTCATACTGCAGCTGGCGGAAGGGTTTCATGCCTTCGTCCAAGTAGTCGTTGATGATGGCAAAGCGATTGCGCGAGTCATCGAACGATTTCCACCCGGGGAATCCCAAGTTCTGCGCATTGTTCACCAGGTTCATGCAGCGCTGCAGTACGTCGGTGCCCCCCAGAGGCGCAAAGCTGTCCAGATCGATGCCGATGATCAGGTAGGCATAGTAGGCAAACAGGGCCACCAGCTGGTTGTCAATGATTTCCTCGTTGAAGTTCAGCTGGTCAAACTGCACGAACTCAAAGTCGAAATTCTTGTCTTTGTTGTCATACAAGGTGGTGGTGTAGGCCGAGTTATAAACGGGGCGATTGGCCTGAACCATGGCAGTGCAAGTGAACTTGTTGGCCGAAGCGTCATACTTTGTTACGGTGATGTTGAACGTGCACTGTATGCGCTCGTTCTCCTGGAACTGCAGGGCTGTCCACTGGCGCTCGTTCACAAACTGCTCCAGCGTTTCCTTCAGGTTCTCAAAGACCGACTTATCGGTGCCCTGCACCTGCGAAGTGGTGAAGTTGATTCTTGCCTGCAGCTCCTGGGCGGCCAGGGTGACATATAGAGTCTGGCAAACCGTCAGGGTCATTGCTATGAGTATTCGTTTCATGCTTCTTCGGTTAAATGATGTCTTTCTCCTGTCTGTCAGGGTTCAGTAGCAGGCTCAGCTGGTCCACAATGTCGCTGGCTACTTCCAGCTTGGGCTTCTGGGGGTAGTCTTTCCTGTCAGTGCGGGTGATAATGGCAATCTGGTTCTGGTCTGACTGGAAGCAGGTGCCCTGGTTGCGCAGGGAGTTGAGCACAATGAAGTCCAGGTTCTTTTTCTCCAGTTTCTTCTCGGCGTTCTGCTGCTCGTCGTTGGTTTCCAGCGCAAAGCCCACCAGCACCTGCTTGTGTTGTTTCATCTGTCCCAGTGTGGCTGCAATGTCGGGGTTGGGCACGAGGTGGATGTCCAGGCTGTCGCCCTTGCGCTTTATTTTCTGGGGGGCCACCTCTGCGGGCCGGAAGTCTGCCACGGCAGCACAGAGGATGGCGGCATCAGCCTGCGGGAACTCTGCCACGGCGGCCTCGTACATCTGCTGACAGCTCTGCACGTCAATGCGGCGAATGGCCTCTGCAGGAGTAGGTATGCTGACGGGGCCAGCAATGAGCGTCACGTCGGCACCGCGGCGGGTGCAGGCTTCAGCCAGTGCGAAGCCCATCTTGCCACTGGAGTAGTTGCCAATGAAGCGCACGGGGTCGATCTTCTCATAGGTGGGGCCTGCCGTGATCAGGATGCGGCGGCCCGTCAGGTCCTTTGGCTCTAGGAAACGGTCTAACGCAGCCACAATCTTCTCGGGCTCTTCCATACGACCTTTGCCCTCCAGGCCGCTGGCCAGGAAGCCGCTGCCAGGCTCAATGATATGGTTGCCAAACGAGCGCAGGCGCTCCAGATTCTGCTGCGTGGTGGGGTGGGCGTACATGTCGAGGTCCATGGCGGGGGCTATGAACACAGGTGCCTTCATTGACAGGTAAGTGGTGATCAGCATGTTGTCAGCCACGCCCGTGGCCATCTTGCCCAGCGTGGATGCTGTGCAGGGGGCTATGAGCATGGCATCGGCCCAGAGACCCAGCGCCACATGGCTGTGCCACGTACCGTCGCGCTGTGAGAAGAACTCACTGATGACAGGTTTCTGGGTCAGGGTCGACAGCGTGATGGGGGTGATGAACTCCTTGCCCGCAGGCGTGATGACCACCTGAACCTCGGCACCCTGCTTCACCAACAGGCGAATAATGAGGCAGGCTTTATAGGCAGCTATGGAACCCGTGATGCCCAGTACAATCTTTTTTCCTTTCAGCATATTTCAGGCTATTTTCCTGCAAAAGTACGAAAGAAAAGCGAAGTTCCCAAATTTTCCTTGAAATATTTGCCTATCAGGTGGAAATATGTGGCCATCGCCTTCGCGCGCGCACGCGAATAATATAGATGAAATGAAAGTGCTACAAGTGCTACCGACGATTCTAATGTGTTGTTTAATAGCGTTTTATGGGTGCATCTTAAGCTTCTGAAAATGCTACTGAAGGTGCTACTGGTGCTACCCACCAGACACCTGCACATTTTTGCCGCTTTGTGCAAAAATGAGACATATAGAAAAGTCGGGCTAGATTTTTCTATATGTCTCATCGAATAATTTCAAAATGTCGTTGACTTTTTTTCACGCGGCGCCGACTTTTTCCAAAACGGCGTTGACTTTTTTTCGTGCGGGGCCGACTTTTTGGAGAAAAGTGGGGAAGAGAGTGAACTGGTAGCACCTGTAGCATTTTCGGTAGCACTATCTTTCAGAGAATATGCACCCGGAAGTGGCATTGTATCAGTTAGTTAGGAGCTGCAGTAGCACTTGTAGCACTATGTTTCGCGCGTATTTTACGCGCACGCGCGAAAGAAACAATTCTGACAGGGCCGAAAAGCTACAACCTGCCCTTCTGTGCTTCACGCAGGCGGATGCGGGTGAGCACCTGCTTGGTATTGTACGTGAAGTCGCCAGAGAGAATCCAGGAATAGTAGCCTGGGTCAAAATGCAGGACGTCGGCCACGGTCTTCCCCTTGTGCTTTCCGAAATTGAAGTACTCGGTCATGACAGGCTTGCCGTCCTTGTCAACGATGGTGTTGCCCTTGGCGTCCTTGGCTTCACCCCATGTTATGCGCCCGGCGAAGTCAACGTTGTTGTTCACCTTCGAGAAGTCAGCCAGGGCCTCCACGTCGTTGGGCAGCACGCGGCCTTCGGGCTCCTCGCCTAGTTCGCGCTGGTGCTCCTCTGTGTAGTAGTCCAGCTCGCCCTGCAGCACGCGCCAAGTAGCCTCGGTGTCCTCGTCGGCACGGTGGGCGGTGAAGTCTTCCTCCATCTTCCGGCCGCAGTAGAACTTATAGGCGGCAGCCAAGTTGCGGCGCTCCATTTTGTGGAAGATGGTCTGCACGTCAACGAGGTGGCACTTGGAGAAGTCGAAGTCGATGCCAGCGCGTAGGAACTCTTCTGCCAGCAGGGGAATGTCGAAATGGTTGCTGTTGTAACCGGCAAAGTCGCAGCCCTTGAAGGTGTCGTTCAGCTTCTGGGCCAGCTGCTTGAAGGTGGGCACGTTCTTCACGTCCTCGTTTGAGATACCCGTTAACTGGGTGATTTCCGGCCGGATGAAGCACTCGGGGTTGATGAGGTAGTTGCCTCGTTCCTCCATGCCCGATGGATATACTTTGATGAAAGATATTTGTATGATTCGGTCCTTGACCAAATCCAGACCCGTCGTTTCCAAATCAAAAACGACAAGGGGCTTTTTCAGATTGAGTTTCATGTCTTATTATTAATAAAGAGCAATGGTAAATGAGTAATTATGAGAAAGGTGAGCCAATGGGTCTTTGTCTCATAATTACTCATTGGGGGTGTCGTCCATTAGTCATTGATCAGCATGGGCATCATCAGCATGAGCACGTCTTGATTGACGGGCTGCTCGGAGGGCAGCACCAGTCCGGCACGGCTGGGATCGGCCAGCTGGATAATGACTTCAGTGCAGTCAAAGTTGCTCAGGATTTCAATAAACGATGAACCCTTGAAGCCAATGCTCATGGGTATGCCGTTGTAGTCACACGACATGCGCTCGGTGGCCGTCTTGGAGAAGTCGTAGTCCTCAGCGTCGAGCTGCAAGGTGCCGTTCTCCACATGGAAGCGGATGAGGTTGCTGGAATCATTTGAGAAAGGCTGCACGCGGCGCAAGGCGGCCAAAAGGCCCAGGCGGTCGACGGTGAGCTGGTTGGGGTTGCTCTGGGGAATCACCGAGTTGTAGTTGGGATAGCGGCCTTCAATGAGGCGGCAGATGATGATGCCATCCTCAAAGATGATTTCGGCATTGCGGTCGTCAAAGCGGATGATGACGTCACCTCCCTGCTTGCCCAGCACGCCCTTGAGCAGTGAAGCGGGCTTCTTGGGAAGGATGAACGATGCGGGCTGCTCGCTCCTGATATTCAGTATCTTATTGCGCACCAGCTTGTGGCCGTCGCTGGCAACAATGGCCAGACAGTCGGGGGTTAGGTCGAAGTAGATGCCGTTCATCACAGGGCGCAGCTCGTCCTGTGCCGTGGCAAAGATGGAGCGGTTGATGTTTTCGGCCAGTAGCGTCGTAGGGATGTTAATGGTGGTGGCACCGTCGCCAATCTGCTGAGGCTGAGGGAATTCGTCGGCATTCTCAACAGGCAGCGAGAACATACCGTTCTGGTAGGTGATCTTGGCAATGTTCGACTGCTGATCCACGTCGAAAGTAATGGGCTGCTCACTGATGCCTTTCACGGCTTCCAGCAAATCATGGTTGCCTACGCAGAAACGGCCGTCGCCGTCGGTCTCGTTCAGCTCCATGGCAGCCTTCATCATCACTTCGCTGTCAGAAGCCGTCAGGTGCAGGCGTCCATCGACGATCTCGAACAGGAAATCGCCCAGGATAGGTAGTGAATTCTTACTGTTGATAACTCTTCCCAGCGCAGCCAGGCGGCTGCCGAGTGCGGTGCTTGATACGGTAAATCTCATAGTTATTGATTCCTTTCTTTATTTTTCAGTTTCAGACTACAAAAATACAAAAAAACTGCGTCAACCACAAAATAATTCGGAAAAAATTGTGCGTTTTCAAACTATTTTAGTAATTTCGCAAGCGAATTGGTAAAAACTTTAACATAACAGCATTCTACACAGTATGGATTTAACAGGAAAAATTATTGCCATTCTTCCGGCAAGAAGTGGCCAGTCACAGCGTACGGGTAATCCCTGGATGACTCAGGAGTATGTAATTGAAGTCCCAGGACAATATCCCCGCAAGATGGTGTTCAACATCTTTGGCGAGGATCGCATCAAGCAGTTCAACATTCAGGCTGGCGAGGAACTGACCGTTCAGTTCGACATTGATGCCCGCGAGTACAATGGCCGTTGGTTCAATGACATCCGCGCATACAATATTATTCGTGGACAGGTGGCACAGACTGTGCCCGCAGCCACTACTATTGCAGGGGCTGCACCTGCTGGCGCTCCGTTCCCGCCCCAGCAGCCTGACGGCATGGCCAATGCCCCATTCCCGCCCGCACAGGAGCCTGCTGGCGACAATGCCGCTGACGATCTGCCATTCTAAATCATTAAGTCTATGGTAAAGCATATTATTATTTGGACTTTGAACCCTGAGCTGTCAGAGGAAGAGAAAAACCGCGTGAAGGCAGGCATCAAGGAAGGGCTGGAAGGCCTGGTGGGTAAGGTGCCCGGACTCCTTGACGTGAAGGTGCACATCAGCGGCAGGCTGGCATCGTCGAATGCCGACGTCATGCTCGACTCTACACTGGAATCGGAAGAGGCACTGAAAGGGTATGCCGTCCATCCAGAGCATGTGGCTGTGGCCAATGGGAAGGTAAGACCCTACACGGTGCAGCGCGCTTGCTTGGACTTTGAGATTTAATTACGATATGGGAAGAAGCAAGAAGCCGCTGCCGCTGCTGGAAGGCGTGGTGATTGAGGCTGTGGCTGCCGAGGGGAAATGCTTGTTCCATTGGCAGGAGTTGGTGGTATTCGTGCCTTTCTGCGTGCCAGGCGATGTGTGCGATGTGCAGTTGCGTAGGAAGAAGCATTCCTTTGCCGAGGGCGAAGTGGTGCGTTTCATAAAATATAGTGATGTACGCGCGACGCCCTTCTGCCGGCATTTCGGTATTTGTGGCGGATGCAAGTGGCAGAATCTGCCCTATGAGGAGCAGCTTCGGGCCAAGCATCAGCAAGTGTATGATCAGCTGCACAGGATAGGAAAAATTGAACTACCTGAATTCCGACCTATCCTGGGGAGTGTGAAAACACAGGAATATCGCAATAAGCTGGATTTCGGCTGTGCCAACAAGCGCTATCTGACCAAGGAGGAGATGTTGAGTCTGCCTCCTGCCACGGATGGGGCCAGCGCCAAGGATGTTCCTGCCATCGGATTCCATGTGACAGGGGCTTTCGACAAGATTCTTCCCATTGACAAGTGCTGGTTGATGGATGACCTGCACAACCAGATACGCAACGAGATTCGTGATTATGCGCTGGAGCAGGGACTGTCGTTCTTCGACCTGAGGGCACAGAAAGGACTGCTGCGTGATGTCATCATACGCAACTCTCAGTCGGGCGAATGGATGGTCATCATTCAGTTCCATTACGATGAAACGGGGGGAGAGCAGGAGGCCATGAAGCTGTTGCAGCACGTGGCTGACAAGTTCCCTCAAATCACCTCGCTGATGTACCTGGACAACCAGAAGTGCAATGATACCATTAGCGACCAGGACATCATGACGTTCAAAGGGCAGGATCACATCTTCGAACTGATGGAGGACCTGCGCTTCAAGGTGGGCCCGAAGTCGTTCTATCAGACCAACACGGAGCAGGCTTACCATTTGTACTCAGTGGCTCGTGAACTGGCAGGACTGACAGGCAAGGAAATGGTCTACGACCTATATACGGGTACAGGAACCATAGCCAATTTTGTGGCGCGCAATGCCCAGCAGGTGATAGGAATAGAGTACGTGCCCGAAGCCATTGAGGATGCAAAGATAAACTCTGAGATTAATCACATAGACAATACGCTTTTCTATGCCGGCGACATGAAGGACATCCTGACAGATGACTTCATCGCCGTGCATGGGCGTCCTGACGTCATCATTACTGATCCTCCTCGTGCCGGGATGCACCCTGACGTGGTGAAAACCATTCTGAGGGCTGCACCCGAACGTATTGTCTACGTCAGCTGTAACCCTGCCACGCAAGCACGCGACTTGCACGACATGGATGCTGACTACGGTGTGGCGTGCGTGCAGCCTGTGGATATGTTCCCACATACGCCGCACGTAGAAAATGTGGTCCTGCTGGTTAGAAGGTGAGTTGCTTATAGACTGACCATTCGGTATCGGCCGTCAGGCTGATCTCCAACCCAGAATTAGACTCGGAGAACAGATTTCCAGAGTATTCTGTCACCATGCGGTTCTTCATGGGGATGCCTGTCAACTCCTTTTCGGCAATAGGCGTGTTTTCAGCATCATACGCAGAAATGGTCATGTTTAGTGACCCCGTCTCATTACGCAGGAAGGTGTAAGCCTTCAGGGTCAAGGGGGCAGTGCGTCCTTGTACATTATACATGACGTACTGTTCTGAGTTGACACTGCCGCCCCAGCCGCTCACGGCATTGAAGACGCCTGACTCTCCCTCGTATTTCAAGCGAATCTTGGCTACTTCCTGGGGCATTTCGTCAATAATGGTGATACTCACCATGGAGGTGGCCCTTTCCAGTTCAAGGTTGTGGGTCTTCGGCTCGTCGGTCACTTCTATATTATTATAATAGTAGAAGACGTCAGAATAGCCCGAGCCGGTGTTGGTGAACTGGATTTTGCTGGGGGTGGAAAGCGTTGGATTTCCAAACGGACAGCTGTGGGCCAGCACAAGCAGTTGATATGTTCCAGGTGACAGCGATAGGGTTGTCTGCCCGTAAGTGGCATCGCCGCTCTTCTGGTTGATGGCTTTTATCTTCTTGTCGTTCTGATAGAACACAAACTGGATGGTGGAACAATAGTCGGTGAGGCTTTGGGCTGCCCGGCTGTCGAAAGGTACAATGTTGTACATCGAAACCTTGATGGTGACATTCCCATTCTTGGTGACGTCTTCTTCCTCTTCTTCGCTGAGTATCATCTTCTCACAGGCTCCTAGTCCAAGCAGAGCGAGAATGACGAGAGGCAGTAGCAAATAGTGTCCAGGTCTTTTCATCAGTTATTGATTGTTTGGTTGTGGTTTGTTTTCCTTGCTGTTCTTCTTTCCGTCTTGGCCTTTGTCCTTGCGGCCTTTCCCATGACTGCTGCCGCGGCCCTTGCGACCGCTGCGATGACGGCTCCGGCCCTGAGCTGACTTGCCCTCTTTAGCAGAGGATTTATATTCAGGCCCTTCGCCCATGCCGTCGGGTAGGGGAAGCTTCTCCACCTCTTTGCCTAGGAAACGTTCAATCTGCATGAAACGCTGAATGTCACGCTCATTGACGAAGGTGATGGCCTGTCCGTCACGATCGGCTCGGGCTGTTCGCCCTATGCGGTGAACATAGTCCTCAGCATCGTGGGGAACATCAAAGTTTATGACGATGCGGATGTCGTCGATGTCGATGCCACGGGCAACGATGTCGGTAGCCACCAGCACGTCTACCTGTCCGGCCTTGAAGCGGTACATCACGTCGTCGCGCTCCTGCTGACTGAGGTCGCTGTGCATGGGCGCACAATTGATCTTCAGTCGCCGCAACTGGCGGTCAATATCCTTTACGCGGTCCTTCTTGCCGCAGAAGATGATGACGCGCTTCAAATCGCCGTTCTTGAAGAGATGCTCTATGACTTGCAGCTTCTGTGGATCGTAAGAAAGGTATGCTTGCTGCAGAATCTTGTCGGCAGGACGGCTCACCTTCAGCTTCACCTCTACGGGATGATGAAGGAGGGAAACGGCCAGCTCGCGCACCTTGGAGGGCATAGTGGCTGAGAACATCACCTTCTGACAGTCCTGTGGCAGCAGCTTGGTGATTTGCATGATGTCGTCAATGAATCCCATGTCGAGCATGCGGTCGGCTTCGTCAAGTACGAAGAAGCTGGTGCGTGCCAGGTTCAGGTTGCCCACTTTCAGATGGCTTAGCAAACGTCCGGGTGTAGCAATAATCACGGGTGCCCCACCGCGCAGGCTCTTCAGCTCCTGGTCAAAACGGCCGCCATCATTGCCACCGTACACGGCTATTGAGCTGACATTGGGCATATAGTAGGCAAAGCCCTCCATGGCCTGGTCTATCTGCTGGGCTAGCTCGCGTGTGGGAGCCATGACGATGCAGTTGATGGCATCTTCAGGATAGTTGCCGTCGTCGAGCATTGACAGAATGGGCAGCAGATAGGCTGCCGTCTTGCCTGTGCCTGTCTGGGCCACCCCCAGCACGTCGTGGCCATCAAGAATCTGGGGTATACATTTCTCCTGAATAGGAGTCATCTCCTCAAAATGCATGTCGTAGAGCGCATCGAGGATATTGTCGTTCAGATATGTTTCTTCAAATTTCATCTAAGATGCAAAGATAGTCATTTTCTTCCAAATAGCAATGTCTTTGTATGACAAATTAAGATTTATTGGTAAATGGATAGTGTCTATGATGTGGAAATATAGCCTTTGCTATGTCATAGGAGGATTGCACTACAGCCTTACGCCAATGGAGGTGTTGACGAACCAGTCGTTGAGCCTGCCGTGGCTGTTGTTATGGCTGTAGCGGAAATTGTTGAACTGACCGTAGGCATTGACGAAAAAACTTCCGAAGGTGTAAGTTATCGACAGCCGGGAATCGAAGTTGACGGTCAGTCCGCTATTGAAGGTCTCCTGCCCCATGGGCTCAATACGCAGGTTGTCGTACCACCAGTCATACCATTCGTCATTGCTCATCTCATTGCCTGTGAAAGAGGGCATGTGGGCCAGTTCGTCCACATTGGTGGAATAGCCGTAAGCCTTGACCTTGTTGACAAACGTGAGCAAGGGCATAGCCATGACATTGACAAGCAGTCTCTTTGTTGGCACCCAGTTGTAAGCGTAGCCCACGCCGACGCTGCTTTGCCATAGTTTGACTTTCCCGAGGCCGTTCATCACATTGATGAGGTCGGCATTGGGGTTCGATGCATAATCGATGCGGCCATAGTAGTACATAAGGCCGACCATGAGTGAGCCGACCGAGCGTTTCTGCAGCACCGACTGGTCGTAGGCAGCAGCGTAGGAGAAACGTCTGCCGTTGAACAGGTAATATGCGTTGGCAATGAGGGTGTGCACTCTGATGGGGTCTACCAGATCTACCTCGCCCGATAGCTCAGCCTGTTCCTCCGGTAGATAATTGTCGTTCAGAACAATGCTGGGCTCGTTGTTCTTGAAAGAATGGATACGTACGTTGACCCCATAGGCTCCTCCTGAGGCTCCGAAGGTGAGATAGCTGCCCTTGTCGCCTCCAACGTTGACCGTATAGCCCAGCCCATAGCCCCTATAGCCTGCCCAGAAGCCCAAGTACTGCGATGGTTCTGTCTTCATCTTCGGATGTGCACTGTAATAGTAGTCGTTGATGCGGCTCTCTGTACTCATTTTCACGCTGCTCTGGTTGACGTTTCCTCTTAGAATGAGCTGCCAGGGCTTTTCCGGCGCATCGATGTAGCGACGGTCCACGCCGCTGACTGACATGGTGTCGATGAAAGTGCCGACCCTCTTCAGAAAGAACAGCCCATTGCCAGCTGAAGCGGATGACGCCTCTGCCAATATGGCGACGGCCAAAATCATGACATACAGCTGGTGCTTCATCAGTTGGGTGCCTGTCGGTAACAGAAGTAGGCGATGATTACAAACAAAATGTTCGGTACCCATGCTGCCAGCATGGCGGGAAAGCTGGCCTGTGTGGCGAAAGTGGCAGAGACGGTCTGCAGCAGGATGTAGGTGAAGCTGAGAGCCAGCCCAATGCCTAGTGACAGTCCCATGCCGCCCTTGCGCTTTCGTGCTGAGAGCGATGCTCCTATGATGGTGAGTATGAACGAGGCAAACGAGGTGGCTATACGTTTGTGATACTCCACCTCATACTGAACCACGTTGGTGGAGCCGCGTTCCTGCTGCTTCGAGATGTAGCGCAGCAGCTCAGGAGAGGTGAACTGCTCCTGCTGTCCCTTGGAGTAGACCAAGTCCATGGGTTCCATCATAATGAGTGTGTCAATCTCGCGGCCCTCTTCTATGGTTTCGCGCAGGCCTTTCAGTGTCCTGATCTTATAGTTCGTGGCATGCCAATGGTACCTGGAGTCCGAGATGGTGTCATACTGAATCACGTTGGCCGTCATCTGGCTCGACAGCTTCTTCTGGTCAAATTTGTAGAGGCCGAAGTTGTAGCCTCGCTTGGTATTGTTGTCATACTGCATGATATAGGCAACCAGTCCTGGCCCTACTTGCAGCATGACGTTATTGGCCGATGTGTTTTTCTTCTTGTTTTTGTATAGTGTCTCAAAATTCTGTCTTACGATGTTGCCTTTTGGAATGATATAGGCTCCCAGATAGTAGTTGATTCCGGCTATGAGGGCTGCCGACAGCATATAGGGTCTTAGCAGTCGTTTGAAGCTGGTGCCCGAGGCCAGCATGGCTATAATCTCGCTGTTGCCGGCCAGCTTGGAGGTGAAGAAAATGACGGCAATAAAGACAAACAGGGGTGAGAACAGGTTGGCAAAGTAGGGGACGAAGTTAGCGTAATAGTCCAGGATGATGGCTCTCCAGGGAGCATGGTTATTAGCGAACTTGGCCATGTTCTCGTTAAAGTCAAAGACGATGCTAATAGAGATAATCAGCAGTATAGCAAATATATACGTGCCGATGAACTTGCGCATGATGTAGCGGTCGAGCCGTGTGATGGGATTCCTCATACTCTCCGTCCAAGATTATCGATAACCGAGCGTTTCCACTGAGTGA
Organism: uncultured Prevotellaceae bacterium; assembly: GCA_946541275.1. GTDB lineage: Bacteria > Bacteroidota > Bacteroidia > Bacteroidales > Bacteroidaceae > Prevotella. The sequence goes on along the minus strand of CAMNJH010000013.1, from coordinate 2,405 downwards.
AGTCACCATTGACGATGTGTTCACGGGCATCAGTCACCAGTCGCAGGTAGAAAGCCAGATTGTGTATGCTGGCTATTTGCAGAGCCAGCAGCTCTTGTGCTTTGAACAGGTGGTGCAGATAGGCTTTTGTGTGCAGTCGGTCTATTTCGCAGCCGTCAGGATCGATGGGGCTGAAGTCCTGTTCCCAGCGCTTGTTGCGCATGTTCATCGTGCCCTGATAGGTGAACAGCATGGCGTTCCGGCCGTTGCGGGTGGGCATGACGCAGTCGAACATGTCAACCCCTCGCTCTATGGCCTCCAGGATGTTTTGTGGCGTGCCTACTCCCATCAGGTAGCGTGGACGGTCCTTGGGCAGTATCTCGTTCACCACTTCAATCATCTCGTACATGATTTCCGTTGGCTCGCCCACAGCCAGCCCGCCGATGGCGTTGCCCTCAGCACCCTTGTCGGCCACATACTTGGCGGCCTCTTGCCTCAAGTCCTTGTACTGGCAGCCCTGTACGATGGGGAACAGCGCCTGCCGATGCCCATAGAGCGGCTCCGTCTCGTTGAATCGCCTGATGCACCGGTCCAGCCATCGCTGCGTCAGCCCCAGCGATTTTTTGGCGTAAGCATAGTCGCTCTGTCCTGGGGGGCATTCGTCCAGGGCCATCATGATGTCAGCGCCAATGATGCGCTGCGTGTCCATCACGTTCTCAGGAGTGAAGATGTGCTTCGAGCCATCAATGTGGCTTCGGAACTCGCACCCTTCCTCACGCAGTTTGCGGATGCCCGTCAGCGAGAACACCTGGAAGCCCCCCGAGTCCGTCAGGATGGGGCGCTCCCAGGTGTTGAACCTGTGCAGTCCACCCGCTTTGCGCAGGGTGTCCAGTCCGGGGCGCAAGTACAGGTGATAGGTGTTGCCAAGGATTATCTGAGCCTGCACCTGCTGCCTCAGTTCGCTGAAGTGAACGCCCTTCACCGTTCCGCATGTCCCTACGGGCATGAAGATGGGCGTCCTTATCAGCCCGTGGTCGGTGCTGATCAGCCCGGCGCGGGCATCGCTTGCAGGGTCGGTATGTTGCAGCTCAAATGTCATTTCGTCGTCACTTCTTCAGGGATGTCAAATTGCAGGGGGTGGTTCACCAGCTCATCCGTCAGGGCGAAGCGCCACACGTCCTGCACGTCCTCCACATAGTGGAAGGTGACGCCCTGCACGTACATGCCCGGTATTTCCAGAATGTCCTTCTCGTTCTCCTGGCAGAGCACGATGTCGGTGATGCCGGCGCGCTTGGCGGCCAGGATCTTCTCCTTGATGCCCCCCACAGGAAGCACCTTTCCGCGCAGGGTTATTTCGCCCGTCATGGCCGTGTTCCTGCGCACCTTCCGCTGCGTCAGTGCCGAAGCAATGCTGGTGGCAATGGTGATGCCCGCCGAGGGGCCGTCCTTCGGCGTGGCGCCTTCCGGCACGTGGATGTGAATGTTCCAGTTGTCGAAGATGCGATAGTCGATGGCCAGCGTGTCGGCATGAGCCTTCACATACTCCAGAGCCAGCACGGCGCTCTCCTTCATCACGTCGCCCAGATTGCCCGTCAGCGTCAGTTTTGAGCCCTTGCCCTTCGACAGCGATGTCTCGATGAACAGTATCTCCCCGCCCACGCTGGTCCAGGCCAGGCCCGTGACCACCCCGGCATAGTCGTTGCCTTGGTAGATGTCGCGGTAGAACGGAGGCTTGCCCAGCAGGTCCTCTAGTGACTCCGGGGTAATCTTAGTCAGCACCGTCCTCACTCCCGTCTCCCGTCTCCCGTCTCCCGTCTCCACCAGCGTTCTGTACGCCAGTTTGCGCATGGCCTTGTTGATTTGCTTCTCCAGCTGCCTGACGCCGCTCTCGCGGGTATAGCGCTCAATGATTTTCTCAATGACGGCCTTGCCGAACCGCGGTCTCTCCTTCAGCGTCTTCAGCCCCGTGTTGTCCATTTCGCGGGGTATCAGGTGGCGCTTGGCTATCTCAATTTTTTCCTCGGTGATGTAGCCGCTCAGCTCAATCACCTCCATGCGATCCAGCAGGGGCTTGGGAATAGTGGCCAGGTTGTTGGCCGTGGCTATGAAGAGCACCTTCGACAAGTCGTAGTCCACGTCCAGGTAGTTGTCGTGGAAAGCCGTGTTCTGCTCGGGGTCCAGCACCTCCAGCAGCGCCGAGGCGGGGTCGCCGTTGATGGTGGCCTGCGTCACCTTGTCAATCTCGTCCAGAATGAACACGGGGTTGCTCGAGCCCGCCTTCTGAATGCTCTTGATGATACGCCCCGGCATGGCGCCCACGTACGTGCGGCGGTGGCCGCGAATCTCGGCCTCGTCGTGCAGTCCGCCCAGCGATATGCGCACGTACTTACGCTTCATGGCATCGGCTATCGACTTGCCCAGTGAAG
>CAMNJH010000012.1 GCA_946541275.1 uncultured Prevotellaceae bacterium | reverse complement strand
GTGAGAAAAGCACAGTGGTCACGGAGCCGCACTCTTACGGTGCGTCCGTGACCACTGCAGATGTAGCCCTGTTTGATGCGGCTATGACTGACGGCCACTTTCTTGTAATCGTCGCCTTGAACGAGGAATTTCCGTTCAATCTCCAGTCCACTCATATCAATTGAACATAAAGATTGCCCAGAACATGTAAACCACTGCCAGCAGAATGAGAACACCGAAGATCCACTTCACGATCTTGTCGCCCTGCTGGGCTTGTTTCTCTGCATAAGCCTTCTGCTTAGCATTCTGATGAATTTCTTCTTGTTTTCTTTTACTCATAGTTTTTCAAAATTAGTAATGAGCAATTAGTAATGAATAATTATGATTACAACTGCTCATAAAAATAATTATTGTTTAAATTTAACGGTTTTAGTTATACTCATCACTCATCACTCACAGGGAATTCCATGAGGTAGGCTTTGATGAACTCATCTATTTTTCCGTTCATCACGCCTTCGACATCGCGGGTCTCATAGTTGGTGCGGTGGTCCTTCACGCGCTTGTCGTCGAAGACGTAGCTGCGAATCTGACTACCCCACTCTATCTTCTTCTTCCCTGCCTCAATCTTAGCCTGAGCCTCCAGCCGCTTTTTCATGGCGCGGTCGTAGAGCTGCGAGCGCAGCAGGGCCATCGCCCGCTCCTTGTTCTTCGGCTGGTCGCGGGTCTCGGTGTTCTCAATGAGGATTTCCTCCTGTTCGCCAGTGTCGGGGTCTGTATACCAGTAGCGCAGGCGCACGCCTGATTCCACCTTGTTCACATTCTGTCCGCCTGCACCGCTGCTGCGGAAGGTGTCCCAGCTCAGTTTGGCGGGGTCCACATAGACCTCGATGGTATCGTCGACGAGTGGGCTGACGAAGACGCTGGCGAAGGATGTCATGCGCTTTCCCTGTGCGTTGAACGGGCTGACGCGTACCAGGCGGTGCACGCCGTTCTCGCTCTTCAGGTAGCCGTAGGCATATTCGCCGCCCTCAATCTGCATGGTGACGCTCTTGATGCCGGCATCGTCGCCTTCCAGCAGGCTGGCTATGGTCACCTTGTAGCCATGGGCCTCAGCCCAGCGCATGTACATACGCATCAGCATCTGTGCCCAGTCCTGAGCCTCCGTGCCGCCGGCGCCGCTGTTGATTTTCAGCACGCAGTCCATGGGGTCTTCCTTCTGGCGCAGCATGTTCATCAGCTCCAGCTGCTCAATGCTCTTCAGGGCCTGCTGGTAGTCGGCGTCCACCTCCTGCTCGCTCACCATCTCGTCCTTATAGAAGTCGAAGGCCAGCTGCAGTTCGTCGGCCTTCGTGCGTACATCTTTATATCCCTCAATCCAGCGCTTGATGCTGCGCACTTTCTTCATCTGTTCCTCGGCCCTTTTAGGATCGTCCCAGAAGTCGGGAGCCTGCGTGCGCAGCTCCTCTTCTTCCAGCTCCACCTGCTTCTCGTCGATTTTCAGATAGTGCTCCAGCTTATCGGCTCTGTCGAGTATGTCTTTCAGTTGGTCTTGTGTAATCATGGTGCAAAGGTACTAAAACCAAAGCGAACCACCAAATTTTATTCGTAGAAAAAAAGTCCGTAGGCATTCCTTCGCCCCAATGGGTGGAAATGCCTACGGCGTATTCGTGGTGAAGTGGAAGGCCATTGCCTGTCTGGTTTGCAAGGCTCCACGGGTGTTACTCTTCGTACATCTTGTCTATTTCGCGCTTGTAGTTCTGGTTCAGCACGCGGCGCTTGATTTTCAGCGTGTTGGTCAGTTCGCCACGCTCCAGCGAGAAGGGCTGGGGCAGCAGCGTGAAGCGCTTCACCTGCTCGTACTTGGCCAGCTGCTGTTGCAGGGTGTCGATACGCTCGGCCAGCATCTGGTGTATCTGCGGGTTCCGGCAAAGGTCGACGCGATCCTTGAAGTTGATGCCGTGCTCGCGTGCAAACTCCTCCAGCAAGCGATATTCGGGGATGATGAGTGCCGACACGAACTTGCGCTCGTCGGCAATGATGGCCATCTGGTCTATGTACTTGTCCACCAGTAGCTTCGACTCAATCATCTGTGGTGCTATATACTTGCCGTTCGAGGTCTTGAACAGGTCTTTGATGCGCTCCGTCAGGTACAGCTCGCCGTTCTTCAAGTAGCCGGCATCGCCCGTGCGGAAGTAGCCGTCCTCGGTGAACGACTGCTTCGTCTGGTCGTCGCGCCTGTAGTAGCCGCGGGTGATGGTGGGGCCTTTGAGCAGCACTTCGCCCTCGTCGCTGATGCGCACGCTGATGCCGCTGATGGGGATGCCCACGCTGCCCACGGTATAGGGTTCGCCCAGGTGGTCGCAGCTCACGGTGGCCAGGCTCTCGGTGAGGCCGTAGCCCACTATCATGTTGATGCCGATGGAGTGGACGAACTCCTCCACATGGGGCGACACGGCAGCTCCGGCGGTGGGGAAGAAGTGGGCATTCTCCAGGCCCAGCTCGTGGCGGACCAGCGAGAAGACGGTCTTGTTGAGCATCTCATACTCCAGATGGAGGGCCATGGGCGGGCGCTTGCCGTGTGACACATATTCTATATTATGGCGGTGGCCCACCTTCAGCGCGTGCTCGAACAGCTTACGCTTCAAGGGACTGGTGTTCTCAATCTTCTCCAGCACTCCGTGGTACACCTTCTCCCAGAACCGGGGCACGGCGCTCATGCACGTGGGATGCTGCTCGCGCATGCTTTGCTGCACTTCCATGGGGTTGGTGTTCACAATGAGGCGTGCCCCCATGGTGATGCACAGTATCTTCCAGCCTTTCTCAAAGATATGGGTGAAGGGCAGGAAGTTCATGACGCGGTCTTCGCTGGTCACGGGCACGCACTTGTGGTTGGCTTCCATGGCTGCATGATACTGCGCACAGCTGAGGATGACACCTTTCGAATCGCCCGTAGTACCGCTGGTGTACAGAATGTTGGCTATGTCGTCCATGCTGGCCTGGGCCGTCAGGTTGTCCACCTCGCTCTGTCTGGGCAGTCCCTCGCCCAGCTTCAGGAAATCGTCAAAATACATGCAGGTGGGGTCGCCGGCGGGGATGCTTACGGCAGGGTCGTACACGATGATTTTGCTAAGTGAGTGGCAGGTGGCAAAGACGCGGCGTGCCTTGTCAAATTGTGCCTGCTCGCCCACGAAGAGAAAGCGAATCTGGGCATCGTTGATCATGAATTGAATCTGCTGCTCAGAGCTGGTGGCATAGAAGGGGATGGTGACTGCCCGGATGCCCCAGGCGCCGAAGTCGGTAAACAGGTATTGAACCGCGTTCTGCGAGAACACACCAATGTTCTCTTGCACGCCCACTCCCAGGTTCAGTAAGGCATTGGAAACGAGCCTCACTTTCTGTGAGAAATCGTTCCAGGAGTACGACTTCCATTTCTGCGAGCCGAAGTCCTTGTAGATGAGCGCCTCGCGCTTGCCTAATTGTGCGGCCACGTCGTGCACCAGCCTCGACAGATGGCTATTCACTTGCTGCATAAGCCTCTTTTTGATGATTTCTGAATGCAAAGTTAAGAAAAAAAATTAATATTTGCAAAAAACAGCCCGCTATTTTCTCTTTTCTGCCCAAAAAGCTAAGATAGGGCAAGGCCCTGTGGGGTTCAGGTAACAAGAAAAAACGAAAATTAATTCTTTTTTCATGCCATTCTGTAGATAGTTCGGAAAAAAGTAGTTAATTTTGCACTCGAAAAGAGCTACGTCTATGGATTTTGAGAAGATACAAGTGTGCCCTCACTGCGGGGCCGTGGTGACGTCGGCTGACGAGCTGTGCAGCAAGTGCGGGCGGCCTGTGGTCATCAGGGCATCCGAGCCTAATCGCCCCGCTGCCACGGAAACGGCGCGGCGTGCATCCATGCCGAAGGATGGCGATGACGAGGAGCTGCCGCAAACCATTGATGCCGGAGTGCACCCAGGGCAACCCGTGAAGAAGAAGCAGGGCAGTGCGGTAGGCCGTCAGGTGCTGACCGTCCTGCTGGCGCTGGTTCTGGTGGGTGGTATAGGCTTTGCTGTCTATTACTTCGTGGGAGATGGCCTGGGCGGCAAGACATCGGTTGTCCGCGACTATGAAGACGACGAGGAAGAACTGGATGGCGAGGACGATGAGGCCGTCGAGCAGCTGAAGATATATGCCGACGATGATGAATCCGAAGACCGTGTCGAAATGATGGAACCTACCGAGACTGCAGAGGCCCTGCCGCCCAGTCCCGAGGAGATTTACGATGTGGCCTGCCAGCGGCCGCTGACCGAGAACGACGTGAAGGACCTGACGGCTGAGCAGCTGCGCATCATGCGCAACTGGATTTACGCCAAGCGCGGCTTCATCTTCACCACGCCCGACATGAAGGCCTTCTTCTCCCGCCAGCCGTGGTACGAGGGGCGCTATACTGATGCCGAAATACTTGACCACCTGACTCCGCAAGACCACAACAACATTGACTTTATCAAGCAACATGAGAGGTAACTTCCTTCTGGTGCCGCTGTTGGCTCTCTGTTTTGCCCAGTGCACCAAGCGCGTGAGCGGCCAGTCGGTGACCATGCCGGCTGAGATGACGTGCCAACAGGCTCCTGACTCCACGGCTGCTGCTGACAGCATTCCCCAGGGCGCTGCCATCCTGATGCGGGTGTATCCGCAACAGGTGGTGGGCTATGAGGATAACAGTCTGCTGATGGCCGACGGCACTCGCATCGTCTATGACGACGGGCTGAACAAGGACTTTGAGACGATGCTGGACAACAGCGATGCGGAAGACATGTTCTCCATGACCTACGACCGCCAGTCTGACCAGCCTGCCTATCTGGCCGATGCAGGCCGTTCGCGTTGCGAAGCATTGTTCAAGAGCATGTACGGCCATAGCGCCACACAGGTGCAGCAGAAGTTCACCACCGTGGAATGGTTTGGCCAGCGGCTGAAGTTCACCGCCGTCAATGGGGCGGCTGACAGTCTGCGGGCTGTGGCCGCTGAGATGGGGCGTCACCCTGAGCTGACTAAATATTTGAAGCAGGCCTCTACCTTCTATTGGCGTGCTGTGCGTGGAGCCAAGCGGCAGAGTGCCCATAGCTATGGTATTGCCATCGACGTCAACACCTCGTATTCCAATTATTGGCTATGGACCAATCCGGGAGCCAAGGAGACCGACCGGCTGAAATACGAGAACCGCATGCCGCAGCAGGTGGTGGAGATTTTTGAGCGTCACGGCTTCATCTGGGGTGGCCGCTGGTATCATTATGACACCATGCACTTTGAGTTCCGCCCCGAGTTCCTGGTCCCTTCCGGGCAGCTTTGATACCGAATCGGCATCTTTCTCGCGAGTAATTACGAGCGCACGCGAAAAAGAATTTTTTACCCCACGACCTGCTTGATGCGCCTGAGTCCTTCCATCAGGCGGGACAGCGGACAGGCAATGTTCACGCGGATATAGCCCTGGCCCGTCTGTGGCCCGTACATGGTGCCCGGGTTTACCCATACCCGGCCCTGCTGCAGCAGCCGGTCGGCCAGCTGGTCAACGGGCATGCCCAGCGCTGAGACGTCAATCCACACCAGATAGGTGCCCTGCAGCTGGCTGACGTTGCATTGCGGCAGCTGCTCTTCGAAGAAGCGGCACAGTGCCTGATAGTTCTGCCAGAGATATTGGTTCAGCTCGTCAATCCAGTCCTCGCTGTCGTTATAGGCTGCCACAAGGGCCACGGGCCCGAAGGGGTTCAGGTCGCACACCTCGTTAATGTTGATGGCGCGGTCCAGCCGGCGGCGCCAGTCAGCGCGGGCGCAGATGATGTTTGCAGCCTGCAGGCCGGCAATGTTGAACGACTTGGAGGGCGAATTGAGCACGACGCTGTTCTGGCGGCAAGCCTCGCTGACGGCAGCAAAGGGCTGGAACCTGTGGCCGGGCATCACCAGCTCGCAGTGAATCTCATCACTGACCACCTTCACGTCGTGGCGCAGACAGATGTCGTTCATGCGCTCCAGCTCGTCGGCGGTCCACACGCGTCCGCAGGGGTTATGGGGGTTGCAGAGCAGGAACACGGTGGTCTTCTCGTCGGCGCACTTGGCCTCGAAGTCGGCCCAGTCTATTGTGAAGGCCCGTTCCAGCCCGTCGCCACCAGCTTCAGAGTGACTCGGTGCTTCCTTCCAGTTGGGCGGTGTGAGGGGGCATTCCGCCACCTCGCAGCCGTTGTTCTTGATGCTGGAAAAGAAGCAGTTGTAGTCGGGCGACAGCATGAGCACCTTCTCGCCGGGCATGGTCAGCGCCTTGATGGCCACGCTCATGGCAGGCACCACGCCGGTGGTGTAGAGAATCTCCTCGCGGTGGATGGTCCACTGGTGACGGCGCTGGAACCAGTTGATGATGGCCTCGTAGTAGTTGTCTTCCACCACCGTATAGCCGAAGACGCCATGCTCGGCCCGCTTCATCACGGCAGCCTGGATGGCAGGCGCAGCGCGGAAGTCCATATCGGCCACCCACAGGGGAATGACGTCGGCCCCGGGGGCCTCGTCCCATTTCACGCAGCCCGTTCCGCGCCGTTCTATGATCTCATCAAAATTGAATTTTGCCATGTCGGTAACAGGTATTTCTATTTGTTGCGCACCTCGATCACGCAGTCGTTGGGCTGGCGCACGTTCTCGTCGATGGTGATGCTGCCAATGCTGTCGGCCACGATGTGTCCGCTGGTGGGGTTCTTGATGTTCTCAATGTGTCCGCGGATGTCGGCCTCCACGGTGCTGTACTCAAACACGCGGTCGCACAGGCGGTCGAAGGTGCAGTTCTCCAGTACCAGGTTCTGCGTGTAGCACAGCAACTGTTCGCCGGCCAGGTGGCAGTTCACCAGTCGTACGTTCTTGGAGTGCCAGGCCAGGTATTCGCCGTCCAGGACCGAGTCGTAGATGGTGACATTCTCGCATTCCCAGAAGGAGTCCTTCGTCACAATCTTGGCATGGTGCACCTCCACATTCTTACAATACTGGAATACGTACTTCGAATCGCTCTCCAGGCCCTCCACATAGATATTCTTGGAGAACATGAATGGGTAGGTGCCGTCGTGCAGCTTCACGTTCCTAAGGCGCAGCCCGTCCACCCGCCAGAAAGTCTCGTCGGCATCGGTTATCTCTACATTCTCCAGCTCCACGTTCCTCATCTCGCGGAAGAACTTGGGGCCGTCAATGCGCGAGTTGGTCATCACCAGGTCGTTGGTGTACCAGATGGCCGAGCGCGAGCCTGGTGCAAAATAGCAGTTGTTGATACGGGCTCCGTCCACATGCCACCAGGGATATTTGCCGTAGAACTTGCAGTCCTCGGCCTCCATGTTCTGGCATTGCTTGATGCCGCTTTCACCGTCTTCAATCGTGATGTTCTCCAGTCTCAGGTCGTGAGTAGCAAACAGAGGCCGCTCACCGCCAAACTTCTCATTTCTAATAGTCTTCATAACGGGCACAAAGGTACAAATAAAAAAGCAATAACCATGTATATATATTACGGATAATGATACCATTTTAAGGGTTTTTAATGTCTGGCCCGGCCGTTGGCGGTATCGTAAGCCTTCGTCAGGTGGCAAAATATCGGTTCTGTCCATGCTCCCCACCGCCAGGGGAGGGAGGCAGATGGCGGTCAACGGCGGCCATATTTGCAATTTCTTTTCCATATAATTTGTTTTATTGCCCACTTCTTTGTACCTTTGTACTCGAATTGGAACTACGAACTAAAAACAAACCGAATGGAAAGGAAAATTCTTTTGGCATTAGCGCTGTGCGCCATGGCGCAGGGCAGTGCTGTGGCTCAGGGTACAGTGGATGACTACAAACGGGCCGAAGCACTGCGCGGCAAGTATTCAGGAAAGGTGGCCAATGGCGACGTCACTGTGCACCGCATGCGGGGCCAGGACCACAAGTTCTGGTACAGCGTTTTCGACGGTGAGAAGCAGGTGTACAAGGAGGTGGATGCCGACAAGAACCAGGTGACTGTGCTGCCGGAGAACCCCGAGAAGCCCCGCGAGCGTCGGTGGCAGGGTGGGGGAGGTCCGCAGCGTCATTGGATGGAAGTGCCCGACGAGAAGGACGGCTGGCGAGTGTCGCCTGCTGACAGTCAGCTGGTGGTGTTCCACCGGGACAACAATCTGTGGACCCGGCGCGGCAACGAGGTGAAGCCGCTGACCACCAATGGCGACTCCACGAACTACTACTCTGCGTGGGGCTCGTTCTCGCCTGATGGCCGCTATTATGCCACCGTGCGCATCAAGCCAGCCCCCAAGCACTACGTGTACTATGTGGAGTCATCGCCCCGCAATCAGGAGCAGCCCCTGCTGCACAAGCAGGAATACGCCAAGCCCGGTGACTCGCTGAACTACCGCGTGCCCGTGGTGGTTGACATGCAGACGGGCCACGTCGCCGAGCCGTCGACCGAGTTGTTCCAGCGCCAGTACGAAGTGTCCATGCCCAGATGGGACGACAACAGCCGCACGCTGACCTTTACGTTCAATGAGCGGGGACATCACACCTACCGCCTGCTGGAGCTGCAGGCCGAAACGGGACAGGTGCGCACGCTGATAGAGGAGACCAACGACAAGTATGTGAACTACAACCGCCTCTATCGCCACGATTTCGAGGACGGGCGCCGCATTCTTTGGACCAGTGAGCGCGACGGACGTAACCACATCTATCTGTATGAAAGGCCTCGGATGGGCGACGGAACACAGGGAAATGGGCCGCAGGCGAAGCTCGTCAGACAGGTGACGCGCGGCGAGTTCTACGTGCGTGCTATCCAGCACATTGATGAGAAAGCCGGTGTGGTCTACTTTTCTGCCTGTGGTATGAACAAGGGCGAGGACCCCTACTTGATACATTACTACCGCATAGGCCTGGACGGCAAGCACCTGGTGTGCCTCACCCCCGAGGAGGGCAACCACAGTGCCACCTTCACCAGCGATATGCAGTACCTGATTGATACCTATAGCACCGTCACCACACCGCCCGTCACCGTGCTGCGCTCAGGCAAGACCGGCAAGCTGCTGCGCACGCTGGAAACGGCCGACATCAGCCGTCTGGAGGCCGAAGGCTGGACGGCGCCCGAGGTGTTTGTGGCCCCTGGCCGTGATGGTGTCACCGACATGTGGGGCATCATTCTGCGCCCGTCAAACTTCGACCCACAGAAGAAATATCCCATCATTGAGTACATCTACTCTGGTCCTGGCGACCAGTATGTGCCCAAGTCATTCCGTGCATGGCACTGGGGCATGGCAGAGTTGGCCGAGCTGGGCTTCATTGTGGTGCAGGTGGACGGCATGACCACCTCCTTCCGCACAAGGGCCTTCGAGGAGGTGTGCTACAAGAACCTGAAAGACGCCGGATTCCCCGACCGCAAGGCCTGGATACGCGCCGCTGCTGAGAAATATCCCTACATGGACATTGACCGTGTGGGTATCTATGGCTGTTCAGCCGGTGGACAGAATGCCATGGCCGCTGTGCTGTGGCATGGTGACTTCTACAAGGCTGCCTATGCCGCCTGTGGCTGCCATGATAACCGCATGGATAAAATATGGTGGAACGAGCAGTGGATGAGCTACCCCATTGACGAGAGCTACAAGGAATGCTCGAATGTGGAGAACGCATGGCGCCTGGAACGGCCGCTGATGCTGTTGGTGGGCGAGCTGGACGACAATGTGGATCCCGCCTCAACCATGCAGGTGGTCAGCGCCTTGCAGAAGGCGGGCAAGGACTTCGACCTGGTGGTCATCCCCGGTGCTCACCATACCATGGGCGAGACCTTCGGCGAACATAAGCGCGCCGATTTCTTCGTGCGTCATCTGCTGGGAGTGAACCCTCCCGCATGGAGTGCTCTGAAATGATTACAGCAGCTCAGGCAACTGATAAAGCTTCGTGCTGTTTGAGCCTTTCACCAGAATAAGCCGTCCTTCGGGGCGGTTTTTCTGTAGTTCAGCCTTCACCTCGTCAACGTTCATGAACTTGCGGAACGGGCAGGCTGTCTTGCTGAATTCTGAACCTACGAGCCACACGTCGGTGATGCCGGTCTCAGCTATGATGTCCACCAGTTGCTGGTGCTCCTTCTCGCTGTCGGCCCCCAGCTCGCGCATGTCGCCCAGGATGAGCATCTTGCGGGTGCTGGCAGGGACGTCGATGGCGCTGAAGTTCTCAAGCGCTGCCATCATCGACGTGGGATTGGCATTATAGGCGTCGACCACCAGACTGTTGTGGCCTGTCTGCACAAACTGCGAGCGGCTGTTAGTGGGCTGATAGTTCTCCAGGGCATGGCAGATGGCCTTTCGCTCCACGCCGAAGTTGATGCCCACGGCCACGGCGGCCAGCAGGTTCTTCACATTGTAGTTGCCCACCAGCTGCGTTTGCACTTTGTGCCATTTCTGGCTCTCGCCCGTCTCTTCCAGCTCCATCAGCGGCTTGCGCCAGCGGAATCGCAGGAAGGGCAGGGTGGCGGCTCCTTCCTGGGTGGCGGCGGGCAGCACTTCGCCCGAGATGCATGAATACTGCTTCTCGGGATCGGTAGAGTAGGGGGTCACCCACATCTCGTCCGTAATCATGTCGACCAGGAAGTCGTTGTCAGCATCGACGAACACCAGGCCGTCCTCGCGTGAGCGCAGATAGTCGTACAGCTCGCCCTTGGTCTTGATGACACCCTCGAACGAGCCAAAGCCCTGTAAGTGGGCGCGCCCCACATTGGTGATGAGGCCGCAGGTGGGCTCGGCAGTTTCGACCAGCGTCTTGATGTCGCCAGGATGGCTGGCGCCCATCTCAATGATGGCAATCTCGTGCTCGGGGCGCAGGCGCAGCAGCGTCTTCGGCACACCTACGTCGTTGTTGAAATTCCCCTCGGTGGCCAAGACATTGTACTTTTCGCTGAGCACGGCCTTCACCAGTTCCTTTGTAGTGGTCTTTCCGTTGGTCCCGGTAATGGCAATGACGGGAATGTTGAACTGGCGGCGATGCTCGCGGGCCAGGTCCTTGTAGGTCTGCAGGCAGTCTTTCACCAGCACGAAGCGCTGGTCGGTGGCGTATTCCTGTTCGTCAACGATGGCCAGTGCACATCCTTTCTCCAGGGCCTGTGCGGCGAACTTGTTTCCATTGAAGGTGTCGCCCTTCAGGGCCAGGAAGATACTGCCGACGGGGCAGTCGCGGCTATCCGTCGTAATGCACGGATGCTGCTGGTACAGTCTATATAGTTCTTTGATGCTCATATTTTGTTTCTCTATTTATTTGCTGCAAAGATAGTTCATTTTACTGACACAACCAAATATTCATGTGAAAAGTTTCGGATGAAGGGCGGATGAAGGAGGCCTTCTTAGGGAAAAATCCATGTTTACAAGCAGAAAACTGCTGATTTATTTGGAAGAGCGGAAAATTATTTCTATCTTTGCCGATTGTGAATTATACGCTGAACATTAAAGGCCGGTTGCTGAGCCTGCGTGAGCCGCAGGTGATGGGCATCCTGAACGTGACTCCCGACTCGTTCTATGCCATGAGCCGTGTGCAGACAGAACGGGAGATTGCCGAGCGGGCCAACCGGATAGTAGCCGAGGGCGCCAGCATGATTGATGTGGGCGCCTGCTCCACACGTCCGGGTTCTACGCCCGTTACTGAGGAGGAAGAGATGCGGCGGCTGAGGCTGGCGCTTGATGTGGTGCGCTGCGAGCTGCCCTTCGTGACGCTCTCTGTTGACACTTTCCGCCCCGCCGTGGCCCGCATGGTGGTGGAGGAGTTCGGTGCCGACATCATCAATGATGTTGGTGAGGGGCAGGAGGACATGCTGCGCATGGTGAGCCGTTTGCGAGTGCCTTATGTGCTTATGTCGGCCCGGCCCACGATGCGTGAAACGCTACTGCTCTTCGCAGAGCGGGTGCAGCGGCTGCGTGATATGGGGCAGAAGGACATCATTCTGGACCCGGGTTTCGGCTTTGGTAAGAACCTGGAGCAGAACTACGAGCACCTGGCCGCCTTGGAACAGCTTCAGGTGCTGCAGCTGCCTGTGCTTGTGGGCGTCTCGCGCAAATCCATGATTTTCCGACTGCTCGGGCAGGAGCCGGCGCAGGCCCTTAACGGCACCACCGTGCTCAACACCATTGCCCTGACCAAAGGCGCCAGCATCCTGCGAGTCCATGATGTGAAAGAGACAGTTGAAAGCGTGAAGCTGGTGGGCAAGTTGGGCTGTTATCAGGGGCAGGCAGAAGACAGATATAGAGGTTAGACAATCAAAACAATAAGTTAGTAGAAAGGTGTTTTTCGAGTTTGGAATAAAAGACGCGGTGGACATTCTTCTGGTAGGAATGATCCTGTACTATGTCTATAGGCTCATGCGCGAGTCGCGTTCGCTCAATGTGTTCGTGGGCATTGCCATCTTCATCGTGGTGTGGCTCTTTGTGTCGCAAATGCTTGAGATGAAGCTGTTGGGCACCATCCTCGACAAACTGGTCAGCGTGGGCGTCATCGCTTTGATTGTGCTCTTCCAGGATGATATCCGGAAGTTCCTCTACAACCTGGGTGCCCATCAGCGCATGCGCCGCTGGCTGAAATTCTTCATGCCGAAGCATTCCTCTGATAAGGAAAAGGAACAGCTGAAGGGCGATATTATGCCCATTGTCATGGCTTGTATGCAGATGTCGAAGGGCAAGGTGGGAGCGCTCATCGTGATGGAGCGCAGCATGAACCTGGGTGACATCGTCTCGACGGGTGAAGTGGTGAATGCCAACATCAACCAGCGGCTCATTGAGAACATTTTTTTCAAGAACTCGCCGCTCCACGACGGGGCCATGATCATCAGCCAGCACCGCATTCAGGCTGCCGGCTGCATCCTGCCCGTCAGTCATAATCTCGACATTCCCAAGGAGCTGGGCCTGCGCCATCGTGCAGCTCTGGGCATGAGTCAGGAGAGCGATGCCCTGGTGGTCATCGTTTCTGAGGAGACGGGCGGCATTTCCGTGGCTTCGGGTGGACAGTTCCGTCTGCGCCTGTCAGCTGAGGAACTGGAATCTGTGCTTACTGAGGAACTGCTGTAGAATGCTGCAGAAAGCCTGGTGAGCAGAAATAATTGTGGATAAAGTATCACTAATTATGAATTATTTTGTACCTTTGTATCCGAAATGCAGCTAAGATGAGAATATTATGAATAAAACGGTTTACCTAGGCATGATTGCTGACATCATGCATCCGGGGCTGATCAACATTATCAACGAGGGCGCCAAGTATGGCAATGTAGTCATAGGTCTGTTCACTGACAAGGCCATAGCCCAGCACAAACGCCTGCCCTACCTTACTTATGAGCAACGTAAGAATGTAGTGGAGAACATCAAGAACGTCACTGCGGTGGTGCCACAGGAAGAATGGAGCTATGCTCCCAACCTGCGCCGGCTGAAGCCTGACTACATCATTCATGGTGACGACTGGCAGAACGGCCCCGACCGCGAGCTGCGTGAAGAAACTCTTCAGGTGATGAAAGAGCTGGGCGGCCAGGTGATAGAGATTCCCTATACCAAGGGCATTGACTCGTCATCGCTCGACAAGGAGATAAAAGGCATCGGCACCACGCCCGACATTCGCCTGAAGACGTTGCGACGGCTCATCGACGCCAAGCCCGTGGTGCGCATCCTGGAGGTTCACGACGGCTTGTCGGGACTTATCTGCGAGAACCTTGAGGTGAAGAATGGCCTCTACATGGACACCTTTGACGGTATGTGGAGCTCGTCGCTCACCGACAGCACCTCGAAAGGCAAGCCCGACATCGAGGCCGTTGACCTGACGACGCGTATGCAGGACCTGACCAACATTCTGGAGTGCACCACGAAGCCCATCATCTACGACGGTGATACGGGCGGCAAGCTTGAGCACTTCGTCTTCACTGTCCGCACACTGGAGCGCAACGGCATCTCGGCCGTCATTATCGAGGACAAGGTGGGCCTGAAGAAGAACTCACTCTTCGGCACTGATGCCATACAGACGCAGGACACCATTGAGAATTTCTGCCAGAAGATTCGTGCCGGCAAGAACGCCCAGGTGACCAAGGACTTCATGATTATTGCCCGTTGCGAGAGCCTCATTGCCGGCAAGAGCGTCGACGATGCCATTGAGCGGTGCAGCGCCTATGTGGAGCGGGGTGGTGCCGACGGCATCATGATTCACTCGAAGGAGAAGACCGGCGATGACATCCGTCAGTTCTGTCAGCGCTTCCGTCAGCTGCATCCCTACGTGCCCATCGTTGCCGTGCCCACCACCTATAATCATTTGCGTGAAGAAGAGCTGGCCGAATGGGGCATCAAGGTGGTCATCTATGCTAATCACATGCTGCGTGCTGCCTACCCGGCCATGGTTCGGGTGGCCACATCTATCCTTCAGAATCACCGCAGCTACGACGCCAATGACCTGTGTATGCCTATCAAGCAAATCTTAGAACTTATTCCCGGAACCAAATGATTGAGGTAAAAGAAACATACGATGCCCTGATAGAAAACGGTGTGGACATGTTCACCGGCGTGCCCGACTCACTGCTGAAGAATTTCTGCGCATACGTCACTGATACCGCCGACAAGCAGCACCACATCATTGCAGCCAACGAGGGCAACGCCGTGGGCATAGCCGCCGGTCACTATCTGGCCACGGGCCATCCCGCTTTGGTCTACATGCAGAACTCTGGTCTGGGAAACACGGTCAATCCACTGCTGTCGCTGGCCGACGAGAAAGTGTACAGCATTCCCATGGTGCTCATAATTGGCTGGCGTGGCGAACCTGGCGTGCACGACGAGCCGCAACATGTCAAGCAGGGCGAGGTGACGCTGGCTTTGCTCGATGCCATGCAGATTCCTTACCAGATATTGGAGAACACAGCCCAGATAGGCGCCATGGTGCAGTTGGCCATGCAGCGGAAGGCCCCCACGGCGCTGGTTATCCGAAAGGGCACCTTCGGCTCCTACAAGCTGAGGAATGCCAGCCATAACGACAATCCGCTGAGCCGCGAGGACGCCTTGAAACTGGTGGTAGAGCACATGCGCCAGGACGATGTGATTGTTTCCACTACGGGGAAGTTGTCGCGGGAGCTCTTTGAGCTGCGTGAGGCCCGCCATGAAGGCCACGGCCACGACTTCCTCACCGTGGGGTCAATGGGTCACAGCTCCAGCATCGCCTTGGGCATCGCCCTGGAGCAGCCAGCACGTCGCGTGTTCTGCTTCGATGGCGACGGCGCTTTCATCATGCACGCCGGTGCTTTGGGTATCAATGCCTCCATGCAACCTCGCAATTTCTTCCACATCCTGTTCAATAACGGTGCCCACGAGAGCGTTGGCGGACAGCCCACCATCGGTTTCCGTCTTGACGCCGTCGGCATGGCCAGGGCAAGCGGCTATCGCCATGTGCTCACTGCCACCACCGCCGACGAGATGGTAGGCGCACTTCAGCAGCTGGAGCATCTGGACGGCCCCGTGTTCCTGGAGTTGCGAGTGGCCATCAACTCACGCGACGACCTGGGCCGCCCCACCACCACGCCCATTGAGAACAAGGACGCCTTCATGAACGGCCTGTTGAAGACCTCTCACCCCAAGACCGCCGTCATCATGGCTGCCGGCATGGGCACGCGCTTCGGCACAATGACCGAGGAGCGCCCCAAGGGCTTCATAGAGGCCGGCGGCAAGGCCATGGTGGTGCGCAGCATCGAGACGCTGCTCGACTGCGGCATCCGGCGCATCATCATCGGCACGGGCTATCTGCGTGAGGCCTACGAGGAGCTGGCCGCCAAATTTCCCCAGATAGAGTGCTGCTTCAGTCCGCGCTATGCCGAGACCAACAGCATGTACACACTCTACAACTGCCGTGACATCATCGGCAGCGACGACTTCCTGCTCCTCGAGAGCGACCTCGTGTTCGAGCGTCGCGCCATCACGGCATTGCAGGACTGTCAGCAGCCCGACGTGATGCTCATCACGCCCGTCACGAAGTTCCAGGACCAGTATTACGTGGAGCGCAGTGCCGACGGCGTGCTTACCAACTGCTCCGTGAACAAGGACGAGGTGAACGCCAGCGGCGAGCTCGTCGGCATCCACAAGCTCTCGAATGCTTTCTATCAGAAAATGTGCGCCGACTATGCCCGCAAGGTGGCCCACCAGCCGAAGCTGGGCTACGAGTACGAGCTGCTCAGCATGTCGCGTGAGGTCTCGCCCGTCTACGTTCTCTGTGAGGAAGGCCTGAAGTGGTACGAGATTGATGACATTGACGATTTGCGTTTTGCAGAAGAACATATTATTCCTTTCCTATGAAAATAAAGAGAAACGTCCTGCTGAACCCAGGACCCGCCACAACTACCGATACCGTAAAACTGGCCCAGGTGGTGCCCGACATCTGCCCGCGTGAGAAAGAATTTGCAGGCATGATGAAAAGCCTGCGCGCCGACCTGCTGCGCGTGGCCCATGCCCCCCAGGAGAAGTACACCTCCGTGCTGTTCTGCGGCAGTGGCACCATCAACATTGACATCTGCCTCAACTCGCTCCTGCCCGCCGGCAAGCGCGTGCTAGTGGTGAACAACGGCGCCTATAGCTCGCGCGCCGTGGAAATATGCCAGTACTACGGCCTGCCACACATCGACCTGCGCTCGTCGGTCTTCGAACAGCCTGACCTTGACGCCGTGAAGCAGACGCTCGACGAGAACCCCGACATCGCCCTCGTCTACACCACCCATCACGAGACGGGCACGGGCATCCTCAACCCCATCCGTGAGATAGGCGCCTTGGCCCATGAGCACGGCGCCGTGTTCGTGGTCGACACCACCTCGTCGCTCGGCATGATTCCCTTCGACATCGAGCAGGACAATGTCGACTTCTGCATGGCCTCCGCCCAGAAGGGCCTGATGGCCATGGCAGGCCTGTCGTTCATCATTGGCAACGAGGAAATCATACGGCGCTCCAAGGACTACCCCAAGCGCTCCTACTACTGCAACCTCTTCCTGCAGTACGACTTCTTTGAGCGTACTGGCGAGATGCACTTCACGCCGCCCGTGCAGACCATCTATGCTACCATACAGGCGCTGAAGGAGTACTTCGAGGTGGGTGAGGAGGCCAAATTCGCCCGCCATCACCGCGTCATCGATGCCATCCACGAGGGACTGGCCGCCATGGGACTGCGCGAGGTCATACGTCGTGACATACAGTCGGGGCTTGTGGCCAGCGTTCTTTATCCCGACGACCCTAACTGGAGCTTCGAGCGGGTGCACGACTATTGCTACGAGCACGGCTTCACTATCTATC
Source organism: uncultured Prevotellaceae bacterium (assembly GCA_946541275.1). Classification (GTDB taxonomy): domain Bacteria; phylum Bacteroidota; class Bacteroidia; order Bacteroidales; family Bacteroidaceae; genus Prevotella. Next base: position 14,813 of record CAMNJH010000012.1, on the reverse strand, counting down.
CTGGTAAGATTTCCACCACGAACACATTCCGCCTCTGCGCCCTCGGCACCATCGATGCCGACGACATCGAGGCCTTCTTCCGCGTGCTGCGCCGGGCCTTCGCCGAGTTCAACATCAGCATTCCCGCCCGCTATCATGATTGAATACGATGTAAGGACCCTGCAACTGCGCATCCTTGGCAACCTGCTGGCTGTCGACAAGGTCTGCCGTGAGCACTCCTTACATTATTATATTTATGATGGCACCATGCTGGGTGCCGTCCGCCATCAAGGCTTCATCCCCTGGGACGATGACCTCGACATTGCCATGCCGCGCCCCGACTATGAGACCTTCATCGCCCATGCCAATGAGTGGCTGCCCCGGCCCTATGAGTTCGTGGCTTTCGAGACCGACCCCACCTATCCGCTGCCCTTCGGAAAGGTGCAGGATGCCAGCACCACCCTCATCGAGCGCCCACACCTGCCTTACCTCGGCGGTCTCTACATCGATGTCTTTCCCATCGACGGCGTGCCCTCCAGCGCCTTGCTGCGCCGCTGGCACTTGGTGCGCTACGACGTGCTGAAGAAGCTGGTCTATATGGCCTACCGCGACCCCTATCGCCATGGCCACGGCCCCTCCAGCTGGCTGCCGCTGCTGTGCCGGAAGGTCATGGGCCAGCAACGCCTGCAGCGCGCCACCCGCCGTCTGCTGTGCAAATACCCCTTCGACACGAGCCAGAAGGTATGCGTCTTTGATGACGGCTTCCACGGAGTGATTGACAAGCAGGTAGTGGGCCGGCCTACGCCCGTCGTGTTCGAGGGCCATCAGGTGCTGGGCGTGGAGCATGCCGATGCTTATCTCACCCACATGTATGGCGACTACATGACGCCGCCCTCCCAGCAGGGGCAGCGGCAGCACTGCTTCCACTATGTTGACTTTAATAGGCCCTATAGAAAACATGGAACAACTGAAGGAAGTATGGCACATTGAGGTCGACCTGCTGCATCGTCTGCTGGAGGTGTGCCGCCTGCACGGGCTGCGCTGTTGGATGGCAGACGGTACACTGCTCGGGGCCGTACGCCACAAGGGCTTCATCCCCTGGGACAACGACCTCGACGTGGTCATGATGTGCCAGGACTACGACCGCCTGCTGCAACTGGGCCCCAATGCTTTCCAGCATCCATATTTCCTGCAGACAGCCTACACTGACAAACATTATTATCATGGGCATGCCCAGCTGCGCAACAGCATGACGGCAGCTATACGTCCCTTCGATTCCCACCGCCCCTTCAACCAAGGCATCTTCATCGACATCTTCCCCCTCGATGCCGTTCCTGAGGATGCTGAGCAGCGTAGCTACGTCATACGCCGAATCAGGAAGATTACGCGCTTCCTCCATGCCTACGATACGCCTATCCTGCTTTCCGGTCGATTTGGCCTTGTGTTCAGAAAGTGGAAATGCCGCTGGCAGGTGTGGCGCCATGGCTGGCAGAACATCTTCCGCGAGGTGGACAACGTGCTGCTAGCCACCCAAGTGGAGCAGTGCAGCCAGGTGGCTGAAATCAGCTTCAGCGGCTATGACTTCCTGCTTGACAAGCACATCTTCGACCACACGGTGATGTTACCCTTTGAGGACATTGAGGTGCCCGCACCTGGAAACTACGACCTCTTTCTGCGTTCCGTCTATGGCGATGACAACATGACGCCCCTTCAGACGGGCACCGCCCACGACGACATGCTCTTCGATGTCCATCGCAGTTACACAGAGCTGCTGCCCCAGGCCCGCCGCCTCTATCGTCAGAAACAATTGCGAAAGCTATTCGGAAAAGAATGAAGATAGTTGTTGACCAGCGCTTTCAGCATCTTGCTGCTGAGATAGGCCGCCTGCCCCAGATGATGGAAGAGGGCCAGGGCCAGACCGTCTACAACAGCCGCAACCGCGTGGTGCGCTTTATCATGGGTGGGCAGCCTATGATGGTGAAGCGATTCAAACGTGTCAACCTGGTGCAGCAGGTCGTCTACACCTTCTTCCGGAAGACCAAGGCCGAGCGAGCCTTCCGCTTCGCTTCCGAGTTCCTCCAGCGCGGCATCGACACACCCCAGCCCGTAGCCTACATGGAGCAGCGCCACCACGGTCTTTTCACCACCGGTTATTTTGTCAGCCTCGAGGTGCTGGGCACCGAGACATCGCTGCTGCTGCGCGAGGTTCACGACTATCCCCCCGACTTGGCCGAGGCTGTGGCGCGCCAGGTGGTGCGCATGCACAGTCGCGGAGTGCTCCATGGCGATTTGAACCTGTCCAATTTCCTTCTTGCTCCCACGCCCTCACCGTTCACTGATGAGGGAACCGATGACCGCCACTTCATCATGATAGACACCAACCGCTCGCACTTCACCGCTGGGATGCCTGCCCCAGCTGAATGCCTGCAGAACATGGTCCGCCTCACCCATCGCCGTGACCTCTATGAAGACCTCGTCCGTCGCTATGCCCGTCTGCGCGGATGGAACCCTGATGAAACTGCCAGCCAGGCGCTCCAGCTTCTGGAGCGCTTTGAAAACAGACGCTTCCACCTGTAACCCTGAAGAACCGCTTGTATACCCCAGGCATCCCTCATGCGCGCGTTTTAAGTTTTAAAATGAACGCGCGTACGACGTGTGGAGCCGTGAGGCTCTTGTCAGTTGAAGGGCCTAAAGCGTGGGCAGTACTAAGAACTCTACAGACGAGTGAAAGGTAACAAATGCTACTTCTTGGGAATGCGTTTTGTGGTTCCGATGGCTCCTGTGGGACAGACGAGACGGCAGAGGTGACAGCCGACGCACTTGGTGCCCATGATGCGGGGCTGGCGAGTGGCTGCATCGAAGACAATGGCCTGGTGGCCGCCGTCCATGCAAGAGACGTAGCAGCGCCCGCAGCCCATGCACTTGTTAGTGTCTATCTTGGGATAAACAATGGTCTCGCGGTCCAAGTCGGTGGGTGTCACGAAGTTCGGCAGTTCCTCACCCACGATGTCTGCCAAGTCGATGATGCCACATTCTGCAAGATAGTTCTGCAGACCCAGGATGAGGTCGTCAATGATGCGGTAGCCGTACTGCATCACAGCTGTGCATACCTGCACATTGCGGCAGCCAAGCTGAATGAACTCCAGTGCGTCACGCCAAGTCTCAATTCCACCGATGCCGCTGAGTTCCATTGTCCTGCCAAGCGTACCACTGAGCATGGGACTCTGTGCCATTTCCAAAATATGGCGGAGTGCGATAGGACGGACAGCACGGCCCGAGAGACCTGAGATGGTCTTATGGCCCGAGACGCGGGCTCTGTCGCCCATGGTGACGCTCTTGATGGTGTTGATGGCTGAAATGGCGTCGGCATCGGCAAAGTAGGCAGCAATGGCTGGTTGGTTGATTTGCGTGATGTTGGGTGTCATCTTGGGAATGACGGGAATGGAGACTGAGCGTTTCACGTATGCCGTGTAGAACATCACCAGTTCAGGGTTCTGTCCCACGTCGCTGCCCATGCCTGTGAGTCGCATCTGTGGACATGAGAAGTTCAGTTCGATGGCATCTACTCCAGCCGTCTCTGCCATCTTGGCCAGCTCAATCCACTCTTCCTCTGTCTGTCCCATAATGCTGGCAATAACCACCTTCGTGGGGTAGTCCTGCTTCAGGCGGCGCAGGATGTCGAAGTCCATCTCTGTGGGATTCTCACTCAACTGCTCCATATTGCGAAATGCGTAGAAGTCAGCCTGCCCTTCTTGTTGGACAGCATCAAAACGGGGAGACACCTCGCGAATCTCCTGCAGACAGATTGTCTTGTAGAACACCCCCGCCCATCCTGCTTCAAAGGCGCGCGCTACCATTTCATAGTTGGTGCAGACGGCAGAGGAAGCCAGGAAGAAAGGATTATCACAACGAATGCCGCAGAAGTCGATGGCGAGCGAAGGGGCTGTTCCGCCAGTCTTAACCAGTTCATGACATGCCGAACCAGTCGGCCCAGCACACACTGAATGAGCCAGTTCAAGGATACGAATGGGTCTGTCATAATGGATGCAGGCATTCTCAGCTGCTACCAAATCCTCGTCCGTACACTCGACAAGCCATTGTCCTGCCAGGCTTTCGTTGCCAAAGCGGATTGCTCTGATGGCTCGTGCCGGGTCACCTGTTCTACACACTTGACTGCATGGAGCATCCATGCAAAGCAGACACCGTGCTGCTTCTTCCTGAAGATGCATTTGCCTATTCCTATTCATAGCAAGTTTAGTTTTTAGTTATTGTTTCGTTTGCTTATCAAGTTCAATCAGTTATTCGTCTGCAAAGTTAACAAATAATTAGCAAAGAGTACCATGTTTTCTCATTTTTCATTCCTCATTTCTCATTTTCAGCAGGTATACCCAGGGTGTTAAAGGGGTGCAAAACGCGCGTACTACGTGTGGAGCCGTGAGGCTCTTGTCATTTGAAGGGCCTAAAGCGTGGGCAGAACCTTCTGCAATGCTTCCTGAAGGAAGCCGCCCTTGCTGAGCTTATCACTGATGCGGCTGACGTTCTCGTTCATGGCAGCCATCTGTTGGGGGGTGAGATGCTCCAGGGTTTGCTGCAGCTGGTCAAGGGAGCTGATGAGCAGGCCGATGCCCTCGCGCTCGATGATGGGTGCCACTGCGGCTTGCTGCCAGATGACGACGGGCTTGCCGGCTCGCAGGTAGAACGACACCTTGTGGGGGCTGTTGTAGCGCAGGTACTGTCCGAAGTCGCCTTGGCAAGTCTCCAGTGAGTCGCCATCCCATACCAGTCCGAAGTCGCCCTCGCCCTGTCGGATGAACTCGTCGGCGGGAGCAAAGGGATGGCAGACGGCGTGGGGGGCCTGCTGCAGTCCGGGCAGTGCATCGCAGTTGCCGTATACGTGGAGCTTGATGCCCATGGGGCTGCTGGCCAGCAGGGGCAGATAGGCGTTCTTGCGTGGCGTGAGTGCTCCAGCATAGACCAGCGAGAGGGTGGTGGACCGATGGGCGGGCCGTGCTTCTGAGCGATAGTCGAACAGGCCCAATGGCGTGATGGGGCGGCTGAGGCCGTTCTCCTTCAGCCAGTGCATCATGGCCTCGTTGGAGGCGATGACGTGGTCAGAGCGCATCAGCCGGCTTATCTCCTTCTCGATGGTGACGCGGTGGCGGTGGAGGGCGGTAAGGTCGTGAACGATGGTCACAACCTTGGCTCCCCGCCAATGGGCGGCGCGGCAGAGGAAGCTGAAGTACTTCTTCACGGGGTACTGCAGCACGATGACGTCATGGCGCCTGGCGGTCAGAGCCAGACGGAGCACGCCTGCCAGGTTGAGTAGGAAGGTGAGCACCATGTTGTCATAGTGGGTGGTGGGCAGCCCCAGGTTGACGGCTCCCATCTGTCGGAGCGTCTGCTCGTTGTCGGTCTTGGCCTTGCTGCCGGCTCCCTTCAAGCTGGCATAGTTGCGTGATATGTAGCACAGTCGGTTCATGGGCATGCGGCACTATGCGTTGGTAATGTCCAGATAGCGCTTGAGCACCAGGAGGGCGATGAGCTTCTCGCGTTCCTTGTCGCGGAACTGGTCGATGTACTGGTGGGCGTGGTCGATAATGAGCTGGGCCTCCTGCGGATGGTCGATGTAGTAGTGCAGCTTCTCCTCGATGTCAGAGAAGTCGGCCTTGACTTCAATGTAGTGATAATCGGGCTTGAGGGTGCCTTCCATGAACCACGTCTCGCAGGTAAGGGGCGGAGTGACGGCGATGCTGTTGGATGACATGACCCACTTCAGGTTCGAGGCCACGTCGTTGCCCTCGAGTGACATGATGAACTTATAGTCCAGGTGCTCGCCGATGGTGAGCTTCTGCGTCTGCCACTCGGGGAACTGGTGGCCGATGGCGCCAATGTCGAACAGAGGATGGCCGAAGAAGCGCTTGGCGAACTCGTAGCGGTTCATCTTGATGTGGTCGGGGCGCCCGGTCTGCTGGCCTATCTTTCCGCGGAAGATGGCCACGTCGCGCTTGGCGGTGAAGGGCTTGCGGTCGTTGACGAAGAGGAAGTGGCGCACTTTCTCCAAGTTGAGCATGACATTGAAGCTGTTCTCCTCATGGATGGGGCGGCTCTTGACGATGGAGGGCAGGGGCAGCACATAGTCGACGTCGCCCGACTTCAGTATCCAGCGCAGCTGTTGGGGGAACCAGCGTGCTATCTCCAGCGCGTCGTAGTAGTAGACCGACTGGCTGGTCATGGGCTGGCGACCCAGTTCCACGGACTGCCGCGCCCACTCCGCGTGGTCGTAGGGAGTGCTGGCGGTGAGCCTGCAGTAGTAGTCCACCCGCTGCATGATGTAGTCGCGGTCAGGACGGCGGTCGAGCTTGGCCAGCTCCTTGTCTAGGTTCAGCCATGTCTTGGGCCAAGCCTGGCGGATGGCGTTCTTGATGTAGTACACGAACTTGGGGTTCTTACCGCTGTTCAGGGTGTAGTATAGTTTGCGGCCTATTCCTTCTTGGCTCATGATGATGGTGCGTCGTTGGGTGATGGTATGTTTTTGCCGTGCTTTTCGCGCCAGTCCTCCACGATGGCGTTGTACTCTTCGTGGGTGCGCTTCCAGCGGTTGTGTGTCCACAGGTAGTAGGCGGGCTCGCGGTGGATGTTGTCTTCCAGCATCTGGAAGAAGCGGCGCGTGATGGCGTACTCCTCCTCTTGGGCTGCATGGAAGCTGATGAGCTTGTACTCGACCACGTAGTGGCCCCTGCGCGGACGGCTCATGTCTACGTAGAACACACCATCGTCCATCTTGCGCATGATGCGCTCGCCACCTGTGAACACGGGGGTGTCGTGGTTCAGGAAGGGCAGCCAAAGGTGTATGTTTTCCCACTTGGGCGTCTGGTCGCTGACGTAGCCGAAGAGCGAGCGGCGCCCTTCGCGCTTCAGCTCCATCAGATGGCGTAGCACGTGGCGCTTGTTGATGCAGACGCCGCCGTGGGCTGAACGGATGTCGATGGAGAGCCAGTCAGCGGGGTCGCTGCGCAGGGGATGGTAGATGAGGCCCATCACGGCCTCGGGATAGCGTTTGAATCCCAGCCCGAGGGCCGTCATCCACTCCCAGTTGCCGTAGTGGCCCATCATGACGGCCAGGTCGCGGCCCTCGTCGAACACCAGCTCCATCTCCTCCGTATTGCGAAACTCGATGTGGCGCAGCAGCTTCTCATCGGAGATGGAGAGCAGTTTAAACGCCTCGAACAGTGTGTCGGAGAACCAGCGGTAGAAGCGCCGCTCCGTGTGCTTGATGAACTGCTCGTCCTTGTCGGGGAACGACGAGGTGAGGTTCTTGCGGACTACCTTTCTCCTGTACCTGAATAAATAATAGAGTAGCACGAAGAACACATCGGCTACTCCATAGAGTGCCCAAAAGGGTAGAAGTGAAAGGGCGTAGGCCACGCCCTTCAGTAAATAATACGCCAATTTCTTCATTCTAGCTGCAAAGATAGTCATTTTTTCGCATTGCAGCAAATAAATGGGCGTGAATTTGTTGTTACTTGGCCAGTACTTTGCGCACGGAGCCGTCGGCAGAACGCAGCAGTAGCACCTGTCCGCGACGTGTGCTGGTCTGCCTGCGGCCCATCATGTCGTAGACGGTGGTGGGGCCCTCAACGGACTGGGGCACGCCGGCAATGGCATCAGACGTGGGCACGATGGTCAGGCGGCAGTCGAGCAGCAGGAACTCGTGGTATCCTCCGCCCGAGGTCTCGTCGGTGAAGCTGATGACGTAGTTGCCCTTCTGGGTGACGTCGAACTCAAGCGTACGGCTGACGGCAGACCGCAGGTTGGCCGAGGTGCTGCCGTTGGCATTGGGACTGGCGGTATAGATATCGGAGGTGACAACGGCGCTGCCCGTCTGCAGATTGAGCAGCTGCACCTTGTAATTCGGGCTTTCCTTCCAAGCGGCCATGGCAAAGGTGAGCTTGTAGCTGCCGGGCTCCAGGGACAGACGATAGGAGGCCTGCCGGCCATACTCTGCGCGGTCGTTGCGCCAGTAGAGGGCCTTGCCCTGATAGCCTGAGAAGCCGCTGAAGGTGCGGGCTCCCTGGCCGAAGCTGTTGGGATACTCGTGCACGTCATTGTTCTCTTGTACGCAGCGCCATCCCTCGGGCATGGTGCCATTGCTCACGTTGGCAAAGTCCAGCTTGTAGGCAATGCTCATGTCGGCGAAGACGGGTTGCAGCGTCACATTGTCGTTGGGCATGACGAAGGTTACCTCGTTGTCGCCGTTGACGGCGATAGTGCGTGACAGCGTGTAGAATACAGAATTCACCAGGCGCAGCTCCTTCAGTCGGCAGCCCTCATCGGGTGTGACGCTCAACGTGATGGTGTCGCCCTCGGCAGCCTCCTGCTTGTCGGCCACGATGGTGCCATGCTCAGCGTCGCGGACGGTGACCAGGTACTTCATGGGCTCCACGTCGGTGGGACGGTAGCTGATCTGGTCGATGTACATGGGCAGGGAGCCAGCATTGATGAGGACCAGGCTGTTGGTGCCCTCCTTCATGGTGGCCTCCATGGTGGCCCAGCGCCATTCGTTGGTGGCGGTCTTCTCGCATCTCACGTTCTGGCGGTTGCCGTTCACGTTGATGGAGATGTTTCCAGTCTTTGATGTGCAGGTATAGCGCACGCTGACGTAGTAGCTGCCCTCCTGTCCGGCGGCCAGCTTCAGCTGGTGGCGCAGGGCTCCGGTGCTGTTGGTGCCCATGTCGACAAAGCCGTTGCCAGAGTGGCCGCGAACGTTGGGATACCAGTTGTAGGGGTCGGTGCAGCAGTTGCTGACGTTCTTGAAGTCCATGTCCTCGCCTTCAATGAGTATTTCGCCACGGTACAGCTCGGGCTGCTTGGGCAGTGGCAGCGGGTTGATGGCGATGGGGTCGTCGGGGCCCTCGGAGCGGTCGGCATTGCCGGAACAGTTGATGGTCAGGTCAACGCCTCCCAGGTGCTTCACGGTGAGCGTGTAGGACTGCGATTCGGCGTCATAGGCGGTGGTGGTGGTCCCGCCAGTGGTGTTGGCATGCTTGGTCAGGGTGAAGGTGGGCTCGGCAGCTACACCCTTCAGTGTGATGACGTCGGTGCGCTGGGTGGTGGTGTCGTTGCGGTAGTTGTTCAGGTAGAAGTCAATATGGTCACTGAACTCACGGATGACGCCGCCCGATAGCTTGTCGTAGGTCAGCACCAGCGTGTCGCAGGTGTTGTACTGCAGGGGAATGGTGGCGCTGGCCGAGGTCTTCTTATTCAAATAAGTGTAAGGCGTATAGGTGACCAGCTGGTTGCGGTAGCGGTTCACATAGAGGTCGCCTTTGCTCACCTCGGGGTATTGCTCCCTGAAGTCGGCCTGCTTCTTGGAATTGCTTCCCCAGCGCGATGTATAGTTGGATTTCTTTACCTGTACGGGAATAGACCTGGCCAGGTCGTCGTAGAGCCCCGTCACCATGGGGATAGTGCCGTAGCGGCCCGTTGACTTAAAGTAGCAGAAGTTGTCCATCCACTGTCCATTGCCGCGGTTGAAGGGGTCGGTCTGCTTGTAGAGCCCGTCGTAGAGCGAGCCCCATGTGGCGTATTTGTCCTCGTCGTTGCCGCTGGTCTTGTCGTTGATGACAACAATCTTGGTCTTGCCAACCACCTCTTCACGGCTGGGGATGTACATGGTGCCGTCAATAATCTTGCGGAACATGTCGGCCCAGACACCGTTGAAGTTGGGGAAACGGCCCCAGTTGCGACGCTTGTAGCCGTCAACGGTGCTCTGGTTGATTTCATGGAAGCACTCTTCACGCCAGGTCAGCTCAGGGCCGTCCCAGACGGCACCGCCGTTGACGCAGCTCTGCTCCATCACGGTTCCGATGCCGGCAGCACCGGGATATTTCTTGCCGTGGTTTTCGCCCAAGATGGCGTCAAGCGCTCCGTTCCAACCGCAGTTGTCATAGCGCACACCGTAGTTGTTGGCCAGGCCTGAGATGAAGGGACCAAAGGTGACGCTCTCGTTGTTGTAGAAGCAGGAGCTGGTGGTGTACTTATAGAGCCAGAGAATGGCTTCAGGATATTTTTTGCAGGCTTCCAGGAGCTTTGGCTCACGCTTCATCTGTCCGAGCGGGTTCAGCGGATGGCTCCAGATGTTTCCACAGAAGGATACGGTGAGGAAACCGCCGTACTGATGTGACATCTCCACCAGCTTGGCAAACAAAGCCCAGCGAGCTGTCTGCGTGCTGGAGCTCATGTCGCCAGCCTCGTCGAAGCCCCAGAACTGTTCGGCGTAGTTCCAGCCCAGAAAATTGGGGAACTGCTTGAAGAAGAACTCGAACATGGGCAGGTCGTCATCCTGTATGTGGGTATGTCCGCCGCTGGCCGGCTGACAGGTGAACCAAACTCCGTTCTTCTGGCACACGGTGCCCCACGACTTGTAGGTCTGGAAGGCATACTGCGGCATTTTGTACACGTTCTTGTCTTTGTCGTAACCGCACGACAGACTCAGATTCATGCACACATAGGGTCTGATGTCTTCGGGGATGAGGTCGATGATTTTCTGCGGGTCGGCCTTGTACCACACGTCAACATGGATCAGCCACAGGGGATGCTCATTGTCAATGGGGCGACGTTGTTGTGCCATGATGCTTTGGCAGGCCAAAAGCAACATGAGCGAAATGAGGAAACGAAGTGCTAGGATGGATTTCTTTTTCATAAGTATTTGTAAATTTGTAATGTCCGTGCAAAGGTACGGCAAAAAGGGAAAACAGTTTTGGCCGTTTGTTGCATAGATTTGCAAATACGTTTCAAAAAGGCTGGGTCAGCCTTTTTGCAGCTTGTTCCAACAAAGACGGAGTAGGAAATACATGGCCGTGCCGACAAAGATTCCTGCCACGGCGTCGATGGCATAATGTGCCTGAATGTAGAACGTGGCAAAGAACATGAGTACCGACAAAATCAGCAGGGGCAGGAACAGCCATTTGGAGCGAGTCTCCCAAGCCAGCCAGAGCAGCACCACCGAGATGCCTACATGGCTGGAGGGGAAAGCTGCCGTTGGCCGTTCGCCAGCATCGTGGGCCTGCTGAACCAGGTCGTGGAACAGACCGTCACCAGGAATGGGCAGCGCTTCCTGGTGGAATTGGAAGTAGTACCCCAGCTGGGGGAAAATGCCCTGGGCTATCTGGTCGGTGCCTATCGCCTCATAGTAGAATTGCGGTCCTGCCACGGGAAGGAAGATAAAAATGACGTAGAACAGGAAGAACGAGGCCAGAATGATGAATACAGCATAAGTGAAGCGCTCGTAGTGGCGGATAAGAAAGAAGAAGGATACGGCCGCTATCATGGGATAGTAGCTGAAATAGCCCAGACAGAGCGGTTCGCTGATGAGTGGCGAGCTGAATTGCTGGCAGAAGAGCAGCGCCGGCTGACAACCGAAGAGCGACTGCTCGGCACTGGCAAACAGATAATCCAGATTGGTGAACAGGCGGTTGAACTCATAAGTGTCGGGGTACCACCATCCCAGCAGCATCAGCTGTCCGCAGGCACGTAGCATAACCGTCCACTTGGAGGGCTTCCAGCGGTATAACTGCCATAGGGCCAGCGTCATGGCCACACCTCCGGCTCGTCCCATCAGCATGGGCAGCGGATTGACCAGCCTGTTCCACAACACCGCCATGAGCAGCAGGGTGAAAAGGGTGTAGGCCAGCATGGCCCACTCGAACAGATACAATGATGAATGAAGGGTGGGGGATGAGTAGCGGCCACGACTAAGCATGCCGCTTCTGGCAGTCAGGTCGTCAGCCAGCTGCTTCCCGTTATGATTGGCCTCATTCTTCATTTCTTATTTCTCTTGTTAGCTCAAAGCCACCCATTCTCCTTGTACCACCTGATGGTCATCTTGACACCTTGCTCCAGGGGGTACAGGGGCTCATAGCCCAGTTCGCGGCGAGCCGGCTCAATGTCGCACCGCCAGTTGCGCTGCTTCAGAATGTGGTATTTGTCATTGTTCAGGGCAGAAATCTTACCCGTCATGTGGCCTATCTTGTCGCCAAAGAAGGTGACTACGCGCAGGACCCAGATGGGGGCTTTGATGCGAATCCACCATGGGTGGCCCAACTCTTCGCGTATGAGGTCGCTGAAGGTGGTTGACTGATACACCTCACCATCGCTGAGGAAATACTTGCGGCCCGTCTTTCCCCATTCACAAGCCAGGAATACGGCCTGCACTACATCGAGCACATAGACGAAGGTGATGTCCTGCTGCTTGTAGCCCACAGCAAAGTCGCTGTGCTGCTTGATGCTCTTTGCCATGAGAAAATAGTCGCGTTCGCGTGGACCATAGACGCCGGTGGGGCGGAGAACCACATAGGGGAATTCGCCCACCTCCTCCCGATAGGGACGGCTCTCGTCGGCGCTGTTCAGGGCATCCAGCCACTGCTCGGCCTGCAACTTGCTCCGTCCGTAGTCCGTGTTGGGGTGGGGCGTATCGTCTTCGCGTATCTCCGTGTAGGGCTGCTGCTCGCGTATGGCTCCGTAGATACTTAGTGAGCTGATGTAGACAAAGCGTTTGATGGGCATCTTCAATGCCATCAGCGCCCGTACCAGGTTCTTTGTGCCTTCGGTGTTGATGCGGTAAAAATCTTCCTTGCGCAGACACTTCGTCACGCCTGCGGCATGCACCACATAGTCGAACTCATGGCCTGAGAGCTGGGCTTCCAGGTCTTTCTGGCTGGACAGGTTCAATTCAATGAAGTGTATGCGTTCGTCTTGCAGGAACTGCTTGGAGCTGCTGCCCCTCATAGCTGCCCATGTCTCCATGCCCTGGCGCAGGGCCTCTTCCACAATGAACGAGCCAATGAAACCGCTGGCTCCAGTCACTAAGATTTTCATAGCGATGATGAATTTGGGTGCAAAGGTAGCGATTATTTCGCAGACGGCCAAATAAATGTCAAAGATTTGGCTGCTGTCGAATGTTCTCGGCAACTCCTTTTACTCGCCGATGTCGTCTTTCCTGCGCCCGAAGAGGACAGCAGCAATGACGGGAGCGCCCACGAGCGCTGTGACAGAGTTGACCGGCAGAGCCCCCTCGAAACCCGGCATGCGGGCAATGAAGTTGCACACCAGCGCCAGAACGGCTCCACAGAGGGCCGTAGCGGGCATTAGGATGCGATGGTCGGAAGTGCGGAAGATGGCGCGTGCCAAGTGGGGTACGGCCAGACCGATAAACATGATGGGGCCGCAATAGGCCGTGACAATGGCTACCAGCACGCCAGAGCAGGTGATGACCAGCAGTCGGGCGCGGCGAATGTTCAGCCCCAGATTGCTAGCATAGCGGTCGCCCAACAGCAGAAGGTTCATAGGCTTCACCAGCAGGAAGCTGAGCGGAATCAGCAGGCACATCAGTGTGATGAATAGCAACATCTCATTGCCTGACACACGCGAGAAGGAGCCCAGTCCCCACACAACGAAAGCCTTCACATCTTCCTCGGGCGAGAGGAATTTCAGCACGCCAATGATGGCATTGGCCAAGTAGCCTATCATCACGCCGATAATGAGCAACGTGACATTGCCTTTCACTTTTTGTGAGACCCAGATGATGAGCAGCATGACGGCAAGTGCGCCTACAATGGCGGCCACCGACATGGCTGCGTCGCCCAGATAGCCCAGTCGGCTAAGTGCTACACCCCCCAGCTTGCCTGATAGCAGCACTACGAAAGCCACGCCCAGCGCCGAGCCATTGGAGATGCCTAGCACTGACGGGCCTGCCAGCGGATTGCGAAACACCGTTTGCATCTGCAAACCGCTGACCGCCAGTCCGGCACCTGCAGCGATGGCTGTCAGCGCCTGCGGCAGTCGGGATTTCCAGATGATGTTTGACCAGATGATGTTGCTGTCATCGCCAGCAAGTACGCTGCACACGCCACTCACGGGTATGCTGACTGAACCAATGAGCAGGTTGACAACCAGCAAGACCGCAATGGCGATCAGAAGCACCAGCATGAGGGGGAATGTGCGCTTCATTCCAACAGGCGATAGTAGGTGGGTTCGTAGTCGGACTCTACCAGCTCAGGATGGAAGATGGCTGCAAAATCCTTCAGCAGCACGTCAGGCTGAACGGGCGACAACTCATAATAGGGCTGCTGCTTCATGTTGCAGTAGATGACTTTCTTCTCACGGAAGGCGCGAAACAGCTCGTTGCGGGGTTCAGAAGCTTTAAGAGCTTCATAGGAGAACTCACCGGGATAGCTGTTCAGAATGCGCCAGTAGTCGGCCTCGGCGGCCAGGGCGTACATCTTCTCAAACTCCAGGTTCTCGCCTGCTGTCTCGTCGTCTTGTATCACATAGTCGGCGCCGGCGTCGCGGAAAATCTGCGCAAGGTAGTTCTTGCCGCCTACGGCATGCCAGGTGCCATAATGCATTTCGCCGCTAGTCACGGTGGGGCGGTGTTCGGCGGTCTGCATCTTCTGTTTCAGCTCGTTGTAGCGTTGCTCAATGCCTCTGAATATCTCATCGGCTTCCTTCTCCTTGCCAATGAACATACCCACGAACTTTATCCATTCGGCCTGTCCCAGCGGGTCCAGTTCCTGGTAGCCCAGATGGGGAACCAGTGTGATGCCCGTCTCTTGAATGGCATCATAGCCGCCGCGTTTGAATGGCGAGATGAAGATTACGTCAGGGTTGGCAGCCAGAATCATCTCTGTGTCGAAGTTGCCTTCCATGCCAATTTTCACAATACGGCCATCGTTGACACGTTTCAGGATGTCCTTGTTGAAAAGATTCTTCGTGCCCGTCAGTCCTTTCACCACATCGTGGGCATTCAGGATGGTGAAGTTCGACAGCTGAAGGGC
>CAMNJH010000011.1 GCA_946541275.1 uncultured Prevotellaceae bacterium | reverse complement strand
GCAAGGGATACGAACTGTACAGCTTTACTGATGACTTTATCTACGACTGCAAGGGCGAGAAGACAAACTATACCCGCTCGGGCTGTGGCATCACAACCATGTTTGAGGGCGTTTGGTGGGATGAGAACCTTCAGCGCGAAGAGCTGTCGTCGCCTGGTGGTAGTGGCTGGGGTACTAATCTTATGGTCACACGTGTGCTGACCAAGAGCCGTCTGGTGGAATTCTCACAGGAAAGCAACTGGGGCACGCATGCTGCTACGGGCACCAGGCCCGCCTTCATGGGTGATATCACTGGCGACTGGCGTGAGGAGGTGATTCTGGTCAACCAGAACGATCAGGGCAGCACTGGGCTGGTGGGCTACACCACTAACATGCCCACCAACTATAGTATTTATTGCTTGCAGCAGGATCCTCACTATCGGGGCGATTGTACCACGCGCGGCTACTATCAGCATGCCAATACGGGCTTCTATCTGGGTGGTGGCATGCCCCTGCCTCCGCTGCCTCCGGTCTTTGAGGCCGACCTGCGCTGGAAGGGCGACGGCCAGTGGACAACTTTCGATATGACGCAGACTTCAGACTATTCCGATGGCAAGAGTCTGATGTTTGACTTGGCTGGCGACAACAATAAGACTATCACGACTGACCATCCTTTCAGTGCTCCTTGTATCTACATCATGAATCCTCGTGGCCATGACTATGTCTTCAGCAGCCCCGTGAGTCTGACCGCCGGCGATGGCACCTTGATTAAGTCAATGCAGGGCAAAGTCAGAATTACCGGAAGTTTGGAGCATACGGGCCTGACCATCATCAGCGAGGGCACACTGGAGGGTGACGCTTGCATTATTGCAGGACCTGTCGAACTACGTGCCCGTGGCACATTGGGCGGCCATGTCACTTTGAAGGATACCATAACCTTCGAGGGTGCACTGAACTATGAAGGCTGTCGGCTGATGCCAAATGCTGCAGGCATCACATCAAAGAAAAGCATGGTGCTACCCGGTGACGTCTATCTGGAGACAGAGACTTTTGCCACGACCACTACAAACGGTGAGGCTGCGGGCTATGACTGCGGAAAACTGCTTGTTGAGGGCGACCTCACTCTTAATGGAATCAACTATATCACGGTCAACCTCAGCAGCACCGAGCCTGCCACCTATGTGCTGGCTCAGTGCACGGGAACGCTCACTTGCGACCCGCAGAGACTGCAGACACGCGGTCTGGAAGGCATCAACTATGATATAAAGGTGGAGGACAACAAGCTGTTGCTCGTCATCAACAGCACGCGTGCGCCTCAGGCCGACGTGGTATGGACGGGCTCCGAGAGCAATGTGTGGGACTATAAGGCCCAGAACTTCACTGTTGGCCAGCCCACAGCTTTCGTCACAGGCGATGCCGTGGTATTCGGTGCCCAGGCGGAGCAGACAAATGTCAGTGTGCCTGAGATGATGGTTACCAGTGGCGTTACCTTTGATGCCGGTACATATACTCTTTCGGGCGAAGGAGGCATCAGCGGTGAAGGAGGAGTGACCGTCAATCCTGCAGCCAACGTGACGCTCAACATGAAGTACAGCGACTACACAGGCCCTACCATTGTCAATGGCGGCACGCTGATAGTACCCAATTTCTATGATGGTGGGCAGAAAAGTGCGCTTGGTGCAGCCAAGGCTACCCAGGGCAACCTGCAGCTGAATGGCGGCACGCTGGTACTGAGTCGTGACAACATGGGCACCGACCGCCGCATCACCCTGACTGACACTGCTACCATTCGCATTGCCCAGCAGAATAGTGCCCTGTCACTAAAGGGAGCCGTCAGCGGAAGTGGCTACTTAATTAAGGACGGCCCGGGACAGCTGAATTTCACTTATGGCGGAGCCAATAGCTTTGCCGGACTTATTGTCAAGCGGGGCACGGTGGCTCAAGGGGCTTGGAACAGCACCTTCGGGCGCAGTGGCTCGCCCATGATATTGGCTGGCGGCGAGGTGCATCAGATTGATGTGAACTCCACCTCTACGGTTCCCTCTTTCAACCATTCAGTCACGGTGGAGGAGGGTACCACCAACCGCATAGTGGGCTCTTCGCGTGGGAAACTTAATGGTAGTGTGAAGGGTAAAGGCAACCTTACGGTGGAAACGCGCTATGTGCGTTGTGACGTGGGCCTGACGTTCAAAGAGTTTGAAGGCACGCTGACCGCCAAGGGCAGTCAGTTCCGACTGATGACCAACGTCAATGATATGAGCAAGGCGCATTTGAAAGTGGACGCCGACACCTACATTGCTTTTTATGGCAGTCAGAACGGTAGCGAAGTGGCCGGCTCCCTGAAGATAGGAGCTCTGCAAGGTTCAGCTGCCTCTGGCACACTGGGCGGTTCGGGCAGTACCTATCAGATAGGCTATCTGGATGAAGACATGACCTTCAGCGGGTTGTTTACCGCTAGCCGTATCACCAAGGTGGGTTCCGGCAAACTGACACTGCGTACGGCGGGCCATACGTCGCCCATCACCGTCAGTGGTGGTACGCTAGAACTGAGCAATAGCACCTCCAATGTGATGACTTCGGGACTGATCACCGTTGCTGAGGGTGGCTCGCTGTGTGGCAATGCCTTGGCCTCTAATGTGACGGTGAACAAGGGTGGCGTCATCGTGGGTGGTATTAACGGGCTGGCTGGCACGCTTCGCCTAAAGAACAATCTGACGCTGCAGCAGGGAGCGACGGTGCTCTGTAAGCTGTCGGCCACTTCTAATTCTCAGCTCACGGTGCAAGGTAATGTGAAGCACGATGGCGACACCCTGCTGGTATACATTCCAGCAGGCAGGACGCTGAATGTGGGCGATGAGTTGAAAGTATTCAATGTCACCGGCACACACAGCGGAGTGTTTGTGGTGAAGGCTGAGGACGAGAACGGAAATGACTATACTTTTGATGACTCGCAATTACTAAGAGATGGCAAGCTGGTGGTTGCCTCCGTCATTAGTGGCATTGGTGCTCTGTTGGCTCCCGATGACGTGGTAGATGTCTACAATGCAAATGGCTTGCGCCTGTTGTCGCAGCTGCCTCTGGCAGAAGCCATGCGCCAGCTTCCTCATGGTACCTACATCGTGGTTAAGGGTAATCAGCGGCGGAAACTGGTGAAATAGCGCGTAATAAGAAGCGCTGTTAAAAGGTCCTACCTGACGCTGGGATTCAGGTTTCTGCTTAGGAAGAAAGCCCTGGTACGTACGAAATAGGTGATGACCCCTACGCCATTCACCAATGCCACTGCCCAGAAGGCAGCATTGTAGCCCATGTGTTCGGCAATGACGCCGCCTATCAGGATGCCCAGCCCCATGCCGATGTCCCATGATATGAGAATGGTGGAGTTGGCCGTGCCCCGTTGGTTGTTGGTGGCCACGCAGATGGTCATGTTCTGGAATGCGGGCCACATGTGGCCGTTGCCCAAGCCAATCAGTAGGGCCGAGCCATAGTAGCCGAGGAACGTGAGAAGGGGGGAGTGAAAAGAGAAAAGGTGCTGTATGGAGGGCATCAATATGAAGATGGTGTAGCCCACGAGCGACAGAACCATCCCCTCGGCGGCATTGTGCGTCAGCAGTCCTTTCCGCAATGCACGTGCCCCCTGCAGCCGGCTCATCATCAGCCCCGCAGCACAGAGCATGAAATAAGTGCCTGTGCCTCCGGTAATGCCCAGCGTCTCCTTGCCATAGATGGCCAGATAATTGCTCAGCACACCGAAGCAGAAGCCGAAGGCCACCATGTTCAGCCCCAGCAGCCAACCGCGCAACAGGAAAAAACGGTCTAGCGATACCCATCTGCGGCTCCGCTCGTCAGTGGGGGAGGTCTGGCCGGATGAAGCCACATGGTGAGGCGCTTTCACTTTCTTCCCTTCCGACGGGGGAAGAGGGCGGATTTTCACCGTGGCATCAATGGCCCATCCGGCAAGGGCAACGGCCAGTGCCAGCCAGAAGAGCAGTTCAAAGCTGTCACTGAGCTGATAGAGCCAGATGCCAGCCGTGGGGCCTATGGCCATGGCCAGATTATTGCTCAGTCCGTAGTAGCCAATGCCCTCCGTGCGGCGGCTGGATGGCAACACATCGATGGCCACAGTTGAGTTTGCCACGGTCAGAGCGCCAAAAGGCCCGCCATGCAGCGTTCTCACAATGGTGAAGAGCAACAGAGTGGAGGCAGCCAGATAGCCGGCGAACAGGATGGCGAAGGCGCCGAAGCTGACCATGAGCACTGTCTTGCGGGGAAAAGAGTCGACGAAGTAGCCGCTGAACGGGCGGAAGAGCAGCGCCGTAATGGTATAGCCTGACAGCACCAGACCAATCATGTCTTTGGTGGCTCCGAAGTGCTCGCTCAAGTAAAGCGGCAGCAATGGGGTCAGCACGTAGAAGGCAAAGAACAGCATGAAGTTGGCTGCCATCACCTTGCAGTAGTTTTGGTTCCAAAGACGGTCGTTACTCATTTTTTCACTGCAAAGGTAGACATTTTTCTTGAGAAATCTTGGTGAAATGGAGATTAATTCTTAATTTTGTAGTCGCTACGGGCTGACAGGACAGACCTGCCAGATGAAAACGAGTCGAGAATATGAAAAAGAAACTTTTCCTCCTCCCGCTATTGGTGTTGCTGACCTCACCGGCGACGTCGCAAACTACCAATGTACATGAGCAATCAGACGGTTACGAATGGCCCACCGACGAGCTCGTCGTCAAAAATCTTCACGAATGGCAGGATTTGAAATTTGGCGTGCTGCTTCACTGGGGCGTCTATGCCGTGCCCGGCATTGTGGAGTCGTGGAGCATCTGCGACGAGGCTTGGATTACCCGCGATACTACGCGTACATACCAACAATACCTGGACTGGTACTGGGGGCTGGCCGATCAGTTCCGCCCTGCCCTCTTCGACCCAGCGCAGTGGGCAGCAGCTTGCAGCGATGCCGGCATGCGCTACATGATTTTCACCACCAAGCACCATGACGGTTTCTGCATGTATGACTCGCATGAGACCGACTATACCATAGCCCGCCATGCTTTCAAGGATGACCCGCGCTGCGACGTGCTGCGCCATGTCTTCGATGCCTATCGTGAGCAGGGCTTCACCATCGGGGCCTATTTTTCCAAGCCCGACTGGCATTCACAGTTCTACTGGTGGGACGTGTACTCAAAGAAGGGTCGAAACGTGAACTACCCCATAGAGCAATTCCCCCAGCGTTGGCAGCAGTTCAAGCAGTACACCCATCGGCAGATGAAGGAGATACTCAGCCGATATGGGCAGGTGGACATCCTATGGCTGGACGGCGGATGGGTGTGCCCCGAGAACCGTGGACAGGACATCGACATGCCCGCCGTGGCCCGCATGGCCCGCTCCTTGCAGCCGGGCATCATCATTGTCGACAGAACCATACGCGGCCCCTATGAGAACTATCAGACACCTGAGCGTGCTGTTCCCGACCGCCAGCTGGACTACCCATGGGAGAGTTGTATCCCCCTTACTGATGACTGGGGCTATACCCCCAAGGCTCGCTACAAGACGGCAGCCCAGGTGCTGGGCACCCTGATTGAAATAGTGGCCAAGGGCGGTAATCTGGTGCTGGGCGTAGGCCCCACGCCACAAGGATTGATAAATCAGGAAGCCACCGCCCGCCTGCACGAGATAGGCCAGTGGCTGCGCCAGAACGGTCGGGCCATTTATGGCACCACCATCACACCGCACTATCATGAAGGCAATATCTGGTTCACTGCCTCCAAGGACGGCAAGACCAAGTTCGCCATTTATCGCCTGGCCGATGGTGAAGTGTTGCCCTTGCAGTTGTCGTGGAGCGTCAATCTGCCCACGCGCAGCGTGCGACTGGTTAGCTCGGGCAAGAAGCTGAAGTACAAGGTGGAGGGAAATCGCGTCATTGTCCAGTTGCCCAAAGCATTGCCCCAGCAGTCTTTGGCTCTGGAGATTGAATAAGGCTGATATTTTTTTTGACTATAACTGACAGAAAACCAAAAACAAACAACCGAAACAATGAAACGAACATTCAGTATGCTGATGCTGTCGGCCCTGGCACTGAGCTTGCAGGCGCAGACCGCACGCACTTTTTCCGTGAACATCACTCCTGACGGGGAGTCGAACATGCAGGCATTTCTGCCTGAAGAGCCCACGGGGCGCGCCGTCGTGGCTCTGCCTGGTGGCGGCTATGTGCACCTGGCCATGCAGCATGAAGGTACCGACTGGGCCCCTTACTTCAACGAGCAGGGCATCGCCCTGTTTGTGTTGAAGTATCGCATGCCCAAGGGTGACCGCACCATTCCCATGAGCGACGCTCAGGCGGCCATCCGCATGGTCCGCGACTCTGCGCGGGTGTGGGGCATCAATCCTGCCGATGTGGGCATCATGGGCTCCTCGGCGGGCGGTCATCTGGCCTCGGCGGTCAGCACCCATAGTGAGTTTGGCTGCCGTCCTGACTTCAGCATCCTTTTCTATCCTGTCATTTCCATGAACCAGCGTGAGAGCCATAAGGGCTCGTGCCTGGGATTCCTGGGCGAAGAGGGCGCAAAGGACGAGAAACTGGTCAAGGAGTGGTCCAGTCAGAACGCCGTGGTAAGCCATCTCACCCCTCCTGCCATTATCCTGACTGCCAATGACGATGGCACCGTGCCTCCTGTCACCAACGGCATTGCCTATTACTCGGCCATGCGCCGCGCCGGCAACCATTGCTCGCTCTATGTATATCCCTCTGGCGGCCATGGCTTTGGCTTCCGACCCTCCTATCAGTACCATGACCAGATGCTCTGCGACCTCACCAACTGGTTGCGCTCACTGCCCCAGCATCCCGTCGGCGCCGTCCGCGTGGCTTGCATCGGCAATAGCATCACCCATGGCTCGGGCATTGACATGCAGGAGTCGAAGGGCTATCCCGCTCAGCTGCAGCGACTGCTGGGTAGGAACTATCTGGTGAAGAACTATGGCGTTGGCGCCCGCTGCATGATGAGCACCAGCGACCATCCTTACATGAAAGAACAGGCCTGGCGCGACGCGAAGGCTTTCCTACCCAATATTGTGCTGATTAAGCTGGGTACCAACGACTCGAAGGACTTCCAGTGGAACCAGCAGCAGTATGAGCAGGACTATCAGGCCATGATTGACACACTGCAGGCCCTGCCCTCAAAGCCCACCATCTATCTTTGCACACCCATTCGTGCCTTCCGCGATAAGTGGGGCATCACCGAGAAGGTCATCACCGAGGGCGTCATACCCAGCATTCAAAAACTGGCTGAAAAGAACCGTCTTTCAGTGATTGACCTGCACGCCGTGGTGGACGATGAGAAGCTGATGACCAGCGACTTCATTCATCCCAATGATCGTGGTGCCGCCAAGATGGCTGAGGCCATCCGCCAGGTCATCAAGCCCAAGAAGCAACTGTTTATCCCTGACGACCTGAAGAAAATGGACCTGAAGGCCGACAGCTCGCAGTGGAGTCTGAAGCGCAGTTATGAGACCGACGACCTGATCGTGATGTGGGAGCGCGGCTTCGGCTCTGATCTCAGCAATCCCCCCGCACTGCAGGGAAAGCCCATGAAGTTCGACTTGCAGCAGCTGGTAAACAGGGTGCAGAGCTTCTACGATTACTATCGTGACACGCTGCAGTTCACCAGCCCCGGCTCAAATGCTGAAAAATACAAGATGATGGTCATGGTGAACTACTCCCTTGACGGCACTGCCTATGGCGGAACTTACGATGACTTCATCGGAGCCCTGTGGGTGGCTCCCAATCGCATACAGGACAAGACCATGAACTGTATGGCCCATGAGCTGGGCCATTCGTTCCAGCTCCAGATACCAGCCGACAAGGCCGGCGAGGCATGGGGCGGCTCTGGCTTCTATGAAATGACTTCGCAGTGGATGCTCTGGCAGGTGAATCCCAACTGGCTGCGCGACGAGAACTACCATTTCGAGGCCTTCAAGAAGCTGACGCACAAGGCCTACCTGAGCGGTGAGAACATTTATCACTCGCCCTACGTCATTCAGTGGTGGAGTGACCTGCATGGCAAGGCTTCCATTGCCGACCTTTATCGCAATGGCAAGCGCGGTGAAGATCCCGTCATTACCTACAAGCGTATGTACGGCCTTTCGCAGAAGCAGTTCTGCGATGAGATGTTCCGCTGTTACCAGCATTTGCTGAACTTCGACTTCCAGCATGCCCGTAAGGAGACGCGCCCCTATGCCTGTACCTTTGACTCGCAGATGGATGATGCCCCCGACGGCTGGCAGCAGCCCAAGGATATTCCCGAGGAGTATGGCTTCAACGCCGTCAAGCTGGACTATCTGCTGGAGTCCGACGTGCTGCCAAAGAAGCTCGTGCTGAAAATCAAGGGCAACCAGTTGCGCTATGGCTTCGTGGCTGTCACCAAATCGGGCCGCAGCGTCTACAGTCCCGTGAACGCCAAGACCTTTACCCTGCCCACCGACGAGCCTCTGGCTCACCTCTTTTTCCTTGTGATGGGCGCTCCCAACCAGCATGAGCAGCTGAGGTGGGAAGGCCAGCCCTCTACATTCCCCTATCAGTATTCAATCTCGTCGAAGTAACCCCCTTGCCTCTTTATGAAACGCATCCTGACACCTCTGCTGTTGCTCCTGACGTGTGCGGCATGGAGCAGCCTGTCGGCGCAAGCTATATATAATGTACGCGACTACGGTGCCAAGGGCGACGGGAAGACGCTCGACTCGCCGGCCATCAATGCGGCCATCGAAGCCGCCGTGCAGGGAGGTGGAGGCCAGGTGCTACTGCCTGCCGGCACTTACCTGAGTGGTTCCATCCGCTTGAAGTCAAACATTGACCTCCATCTGTCAGCAGGGTGCACCATCCTGGCAGCACCAGCCTCGATGAAAGCCTATGACGAGAGCGAATCCTTCGGGGGCTTTCCCGAGTATCAGGATGGTGGCCACACTTACTTCCACAACAGCCTGATTTGGGCCGAGGGACAGGTCAATGTCAGCATTACCGGACACGGCAAGATTGACGGCTATGGTCTGACCAAGAAAGACACCGAGAAAGCCGGACAGGTGCAGGGCGGTTCCATAGGGACAGGCGACAAGGCCATCGCGCTGAAGCTCTGTCGCCAGGTGACCATCCGCGACATTACGATTTACCGCGGCGGCCACTTCGCCATCATCATGACAGGCTGCGATCTGAGCACCATTGACAATGTGACTATCGACACCAACCGCGACGGCTTCGATGTGGACTGCTGCAAGTACATGTCCATCTCCAACTGCCGCATCAACACACCCAGTGACGACGCCCTGGTGCTCAAGTCCAGCTATGCACTGAAGAAACCCGTGCTGACGGAGCACATCACCGTGACCAACTGCCAGATTACGGGGTTCAAATGTGGAACGCTGCTCGACGGCACTTACGTGCCCGAGCCCGTGGGCTGGGTCTGTGGGCGCTTCAAGCTGGGTACCGAGTCCAACGGAGGCTATCGCAACATTGCCCTCACCAACTGCTCTTTCATGTACAGCAGTGGGCTGGCCTTTGAGGAGGTTGACCAGGGCGTGATGGAAAATGTGGTGGTGAGCAATATCACCATGAGCCATGTGCATCACTATCCCATCTACATCACCACGGGCTGTCGTAATCGCGGACCCAAGGAGGTGACACGGCCATCGTCAGCTCAGGCCCTGCAAATCAGTCATGTGGTGGCCGACGACTGTGACTCGCTCTGCAGCATCATTGTCACTGGTCTGCCCGAAGAGCCTGTGCGCAATATTTGGCTGTCCGACATTCGCTTGCAGTTCCAGGGCGGCGGAGCCAAGGAACTGGTGAACAAACAGTATCGCGAGCAGGGCACGAACTATCCCGAGCCGCGCTTTGCCGGACAGACGCCTGCCTATGGCCTCTATGCCCGCCATGTGGAGGGCCTGCACGTCAGCGATGTCACCTTCAGCTATGAGCGTCCTGAGTTCCGACCCGCTGTGGTGCTCGACGACGTGCATGGCGCCACCCTGCGCCACATCGATGCCCAGTTGGAGCCAGGTATTGACAAGGTGGTGCAATTCCGCTCTACAAATATTCAATTCTAATACCTTTATGATGAAGCTCACGAAAACTTTTATCACCATGACAGCCATTGCAATGTCATCTGCAGCCATGGCACAGCAGGCTCCAACCCTGCGTGCTGACAACATTGATGAAGTACTCAAGGCCATGACCTTGGAGGAAAAAGCCCAGCTACTGGTGGGCGGTGCCAACAAATTCTTCAGCCAGGATGCCGTAGTGGGCAGTGAGGCCGGGCTGGTGGCCGGTGCTGCCGGAACAACATCAGCCATCCCCCGCCTGGGCATTCCCGCCACGGTGCTCACCGACGGACCTGCCGGCGTGCGCATTGACCCTACCCGCAGTGGCGATACGCAAACCTACTATGCCACGGGCTTCCCCATAGGCACCTGTTTGGCGTCGACATGGAACGAAGAGCTGGTGACCAAGGTGGGCGAGGCCATCGGCGACGAGACCAAAGAGTACCGATGCGACGTGCTCCTGGGCCCTGGCATGAACCTGCACCGCAATCCACTCTGCGGGCGCAATTTCGAGTACTACAGTGAGGACCCTCTGGTGACGGGCAAGATTGCCGCCGCCTATATCCGAGGCGTGCAGAGTCAGGGTGTGGGCGTCAGTGCCAAGCACTTTGCCGTCAACTCACAAGAGACCGACCGCACCAGTGTTGACGAGCGCCTCAGCCAGCGGGCTGCACGCGAGCTCTACCTGCGTGGCTTCGAGATTGCCGTGCGTGAGAGCAGCCCTTGGACCATCATGGCCTCCTACAACCAGGTCAATGGCCAGTACTCCATGGGCAATCACGACCTGCTGACCAGCATCCTGCGCGAAGACTGGGGCTACAAGGGTATTGTCATGACCGACTGGATAGGCATACGCGATGGCCTGACCACCGTGAGCGAAGTGCATGCCGGCAACGACCTGCTGGAGCCCGGACAGGAAGCCCAGGCAAAAGAGATTGTGGCGGGCGTGAAGAGTGGCACACTGAGCCTGGCCGATGTTGACCGCAACGTGCGCCGCATGCTGGAGTACATTGTGAAGACGCCCAGCTTCCGCCATCATCCCGCCAGCAACAAGCCCGACCTGAAGGCCCATGCCGCCATCACCCGTCAGAGTGCCTGCGAGGGCATTGTGCTGCTGAAGAACAACGGTGTGCTGCCCTTCAATAAGTCTGATGGCACCGGGGCTGCACCCGCCAAGCCCATCAAGACCGTGGCCCTCTTTGGCGAGAACAGCTACGACTTCCTGTCGGGCGGCACGGGTTCAGGCTGTGTGCATACGCCTTATGTTGTCGACATGGTGGAAGGCCTGAAGGCCGCTGGTATCAACAGCTCGGAGAACCTGACCAACATATACCGGAAGTACATTGACTATGCACGCCTGAAGTTCCAGGCCGAGCGCCATCCCTCCAAGTGGTTCCAGACTGAGGCCATGGGGCAACAGAAATTCCCCGAGGCCATCTTCACCCCCATTGCCATTGGCAAGGAAGTGGCAGATGCCGATGCAGCCATCATCACCATTGGCCGTCAGGCAGGCGAGGGTGAGGACCGCGACATCAACACCGAGTTCAACCTGCTGCCCGAGGAGCGCCAGCTCATGATGGACGTTTGCCAGGCCTTCCACGGTGCCGGCAAGTCCGTCGTCGTCATCATCAATTCTGGCTCTGTCATTGAGACGGCCTCGTGGAACAGCTATCCTGATGCCATCGTCTGCGCCTGGCAACCTGGCGAGGAGGGCGGCAACAGCGTGGCCGACATACTGACGGGCCGTGTGAACCCTTCTGGCAAGCTGACCATGACGTGGCCCATTGCCGCAGCTGACCATCCGTCGACCGCCAATTTCCCCGGTGGTTATTCGGCCCTGTCGTCGGCTGATAACCATGGGGGGGCTACCAAGCACGAGGAAGACATCTACGTGGGCTACCGCTACTTCGACAGCTTCCAGCGCGATGTGGTCTATCCCTTCGGCTTCGGCCTGAGCTACACCACGTTTGAATACTCCAAACCCGTGGTCAAGGTGCAGGGCGAAAGTGTGAGCCTCAGTGTGACGGTGAAGAACACGGGCAGCGTCAGCGGTAAGGAGGTGGCACAGGTGTATGTCAGTGCCCCAAAGGGCTCTCTGGTGAAGCCCGCACAGGAACTGAAAGCCTTTGCCAAGACCCGCGAGCTGCAGCCCGGCGAGAGCCAGGTGCTGACCATGCAGCTGCAGTGCCGCGACCTGGCATCCTTTGACGAGGCTCACTCGCAGTGGCTCACCGAGGCCGGTACCTACACATTCCGCTTCGGTGCCAGCAGCCGCGACATCCGTTGCACCGCCACTGCCAAACTGAACGAGTATACAGAGGCGGTGAACAATGTCCTTGCACCGAAGGAGAAGCTGAATCTGTTGAAGTAAGGGGCTGCTTCCATCGCGCGCACGCGTAATAATGGAACGAAAGAATGTGCTACAAGTGCTACTGGCGCTTTAAACCTCCTGTAAAACAGCGTTTTGTGGGTGCATATTCCCCTCTGAAAAGTGCTACTGGAAATGCTACCGAGTTAGCCCTTCATGCACCTGCACAGTATTTAGCTTCTGTGCAAAAATGAGACATAGAGAAAAATGGAAAACTACTTTTCTCTATGTCTCATCTTTATTATTCAAAACGGCGCCGACTTTTTTTCATGGGGCGTCGACTTTTTCCAAAACGGCGCCGACTTTTTGAAAAATCTCGTTGACTTTTTTTCGTGGGGCATCGACTTTTTGGCAAAACTCATACCGGACATTGCCCAGTAGCACCAGTAGCATTTACGGTAGCATTTTCAAATGTTAAAGATGCACCCGGAACCGTCAGTATTTCAGTCGTTTACAATCTCTGGTAGCACTTGTAGCACTATCATTCGCGCGCAAATAACGCGCGTGCGCGCGAGGAGACTGCCTTTATTTTCTTTGTGCTTTCTTATTTGTAGTCACGTATGCGTATGTCAATGCCGCTACCCATCATGCGCATGCGAACCTGCTGTATGGGCGTCTCGGAGTAGTGGTAGGGGAACAGCACCTTCGGCTTGATGATGTTGGCGGCTCGCTCCAGCTGTTCCACGGTCATGGTGTAGGGCTGGTTGCAAGGCAGGAAGGCGACGTCGATGTTTTTCAGCTCGGCCATCTCAGGAATATCCTCGGTGTCGCCGGCTATGTAGATGCGCAGTCCGTCCAACTCCAGTATGTAGCCGTTGTCGCGTCCTTTGGGGTGGAATTTCTCACGTCCCTCAGTCGTATTATAAGCAGGAACGGCCCAAATCTTAATGTCATTGGCATAGATGAGGCTGTCGCCATTGTGGAGGGCTATGCCGCGGTGCGTTTTGCTGATGACACTGGGGTTGGCATAGACGGCGGTGTTGGGCACATACAGCTGTGGCAGGGCTATGGGGTCGTAGTGATCCTGATGCTCATGGGTAATCAGGACAATGTTGGCCTTGGGCATCAGCGAGTAGTCGGTCTTGGGCTCAACAGTGGCGCCCACAGGGTCTACATAGATGCGCATGCCTTCGTATTCAATGAGCATGCTGGCATGTTTGATGTGGTTGATGACCACGGTCTTGCCGTTGTTGGGAGTAGTGAATGTGTCACTCTTCTGTGCTGCTGTGGCAGCCATTGCTGTCGTCAGCCCTAGGCAGATGAGCAGCGTCTTAAAAGCAATTTTCATTTTTTTACATTAAAGGAATGGTCACTATGAATCGGGCTCCGTCATGATAGCTGGTGTCCAGGCAGACGTCGCCACCCATGCGGCGGGCAGTGAGGCGGCTGAGGGGCAGGCCCAGTCCGATGCCCACCTTGAAGGTGTCGAGCTTGACAAAACGGTCAAAAATGCGCTCTGCCTCAGCTTGTGGAATGCCGCAGCCCGTGTCTTCTACGGCTATGTTGAGCATGTCGGCTTCAGTTGACACTCTCAGCACTATATGCCCCTGTTCTGTGTACTTCACGGCGTTGTTGAGCAGCAGGCTGACTATTCGTTTCATCATGATTCTGTTGGTCATGATGGTGAAGTCATTGCTCAGGGTGGTGTCCAGACGGAGTGTGGTTTCGGAATTTACGTTTTCAGCCTCCTCGCTCATGATTTCCTGCATGAGTGTATTCACCTCAACCTGGTCTTCCTTGCTGAAGGTCGAGGTGGTGTCGGTTCTCGACAGCTCCAGCATCTCGTCAATGAGTGAGGTGATGAGGCGCGTGTTCTTCTGCATCATCTGGGCCATGTGGCTGCGCTCCTGCGGGCCAGGGTCCAGGTTGGGGTCGGCAATGATCTGTGCAAAGCCGCCAATGATGTTGAGCGGTGTCCGCACTTCGTGGCTGACGTTGCGTATAAAGGCCGATTTCATGTTGTCTGACTCGAGTGCATGCTGATAAGCATTGTTCAGCTGCTTCAGGTGGCGTCGGCGGGCTAAGACAATGTAGGCCATGGCGAATGTGAGCAGCAGTAGCAGGATGATAATGATGCCCAAGGTGATGAGGTGTGTCCTTGCGTCCTTGCGCTCGGCATCATAGAGTCTCAGCTGGTCCTGGATTCCCTGCATGCTGTTGGACAGCAGCAGGCTGTTCAGTGAATCGCTCACTTCTGAATGCTTCTTCAGTGCGTCGTAGGCCTCTTGCCAGCGCCCGGCATCCTTGAAGAGTTTCTCTTGCGTGCTATAGCTGTCGTCGTTCAGTTCCTCGCGGGCCATCTTGACGGCTTGGTCCACCTTGCCATGCAGCGCCAGATTATAGACTTCCAGCTGGCGACCACTCACTGACGACAGTCCCTGGGCCTCTCCTTCCTTATAAGCTTCATAGCCCGTCAGGAAGTTGGCAGTGTCGCCCATTTCGAAATAGGCCAGCGTGCGGCGGGCTTCCATGTCGAAAACGCGGTGGGGAGCGTATGCGGTGGCAATGTCTATGCCCCTGTTGATCAGCTCCATGGCTTTTTCCGGGTTGTCGTCCATTTCCACAGAGGCCAGGTTCATGTATATGGGGGGCATACTCTCCCGGTAGCCCGCTTCCTCCATGCGCTCAATGACGTGGTAGAAGTTGCGCTTGGCCGCCTCAGTGTTGCCGCAGTAGCGGTATATGTGGCCCAGTATGTTGTAGGCCATGTACATCTCACTCTCCAATTTGCGCTCGCGCAGTTCTTCTGACAGCTTACGGCCCAGCATATAGGCCTCGAAAATGCGCTGGCCGTTCATCAGGAAAACAATCTCGTTGCACCGCTGCGTATAATAGTTGTGCAGGTCGTTTTTCTCAAGGAAGAAATCTTCCAGTTTCTTGATAGCGGGGAAGAACTTGGCGCTATCGGCTTCGTTGAAGGAACGTTGCATGGAGCTATAGAGGGCCACGTAGGTGGTGTCGTCGTCATAGCTGTCAGCTGCCTGGCTGTTGATACTCAGCAGAATGGCAAGAAGAACAAAAATAAGATGGCGTGCTCCGTGCATTTCCATTAGTTTTTCTAGAATTATCGGTTGCAAAGATAAGAAAAGTTTCTCAACAAAGCGAAAAAAAAAGACGTTTTGTTTGGCATTTTAATCATTTTAACCTAACTTTGTCCCTGAAATGGAGATTCAGCCTATAGCACACTTTTGTTCGCCACTTACTTCTAAGTTTGGCGTGCCTCGTCAGAGTGGTCTGGTCAGCAGTTTGATCGGAAGCATCGTTTTCGAGCCGGAATATAGGCAGATGGAGGCCGTCAGGGGATTGGAAGATTTCGACTATCTGTGGCTGATATGGGAATTTTCAGCCAATAAGCATGGTAGCAACGGCTTGACCGTACGCCCGCCAAGATTGGGCGGTAACAAGCGCATGGGCGTCTTTGCCACGCGCTCGCCATTCCGTCCCAACAACCTGGGGCTGTCATGTGTTCGGCTGGACAGGGTAGGGGAGGAACCCGGGTTGGGGCCTGTCATCCATGTCAAAGGGGCCGATTTGATGGATGGCACACCTATTTACGACATCAAGCCCTACGTGGCTTATGCTGACTGCCATCCCGGGGCTCGCAGTGGATTTGTGGACACTTCGGAATGGCAGGAACTAGAGGTGCAGATTCCAGAGCAACTGGCCAGTCTGTTTAGTGTTGAAGAACTGGATGCACTGCGCCAGCTGCTGGCCCAGGACCCCAGACCCCGATACCATGATGATGCGCAGCGCGTCTATGGCATGCCTTTCGCTGGTCGCGATGTTCATTTCCAGGTGGAAGGAACTGTGCTCAGGGTAACTGGTGTTTAACTTTTTTTTGCGCATGGCGTTTAAACTTTTTTCTCAGGGAAGCGTCATTATATCAGTTGCAACTCAAAAACATTAACAATTAAACAAAATCTATCAGGAATTATGAAGAAAATGATTTTGGCTATTGCAGCCGTGATAACAATGAGTGCCAATGTCATGGCACAGGATGACCAACAGCAGCAGGGACCTCAGCCCCGTCAGTTTGACCGTGCAGAAATGATGAAGCATCGCACTGAGCAGGTGGTGAAAGATTATGGACTGAATGAAGAGCAGGCAAAGAAGCTGCTTGAACTGAACAACCAGTTTGCTGAGAAGCTGCCCATGATGATGATGGGTCGTGGTGCAATGGGAGGCCCTCGTGGTCAGCGTCCCCAGGCTGGTCAGCAGCGCAGGGAGCGTCCCCAGCAAGCCGACACTGCACGCCGTGGTCAGATGCGCGGAGAGCGTGGCAACCGTCCCATGATGAGTCGTGAGGAAATGATGAAGAACATGGAGGCCTACAACAGCGAGTTGGAGAAAATCATGACGCCCGAGCAGTTCGCTAAGTACAAGGATGACATGCAGAAGCGCATGCAGCAAGGAATGCGTGGACGTGGTGGTAACAGACCCCAACGCAACAACAACTAAATAACTTTTCCCCGTATAGCCCGCCGCTGGCGGGCTTTTTTTTGCTGCTCCTAGTCTGGGGACTTAATGATTGAGATAGCGCCCGATGTCATCTTGTACGCGCAGGAACAGCGGGCTCTGTTGGTACCCAGTATTCTTTTTCAGCATGGTCTTGATGTCCTGGCGGGAGTTCTCGTAGCACGACATCTCATTGCGCTTCTGTGTGCGGTGAGCCTGGGCATGGTAGATTTCGTTCTGCCGCTCCTGGCGAAGCAGGTTGCAAACCTTGGCCATGATGGGGGCCACGACCGTGTCGAACAGGTGGTGCCCCTGAATAAAGAGGTAGGTGGTCTGTGGTGTCACGCCCAGCTTCCTGATTTCGTCCTTCAGTTTCAGGTATTCCTCCTTGGCATTGGGGAACTGGCGCTGCAATTCACGAATCTTCACGCCCACTTTCCGTTTCAGGTTGACTATTGAAGGCTCAGGATTCTGCACGTTGAACCCGCCGGGGTCGGTGATGCGATTGAAGTCGCTGATGGAGAAACGGGGGTAGTTGCCGTTGCGGTAGAGCATGATATTCCATACAAACAAAGGAAAGATGGCTTCGGAGAACAGCTGGAAATAGGTAGGGAAGTCAAAAATACGGTGGTCGTTGAGGGTCACAGCTACGCACACCTCATGCAGCGACGGAGCGTAGCACTGGAAGTTCTCAATGGCGTAGACATAGGTGTGGAAAACGTAGGGGCTGTCCAGGACTTTCTTGGATTGTGCCGTAGCGCCCTGCAGCAGATAGTCATAGTCGGCATCCACACAGGCTATCATGTCGTGTCCCACCTTGTCGTCCTGGCCTTCTTCCGTCAGGAAGTTCATCAGCACCGATTTCTTGCCGCGCGTCAGATTGAGCTTCGAGGGTAGCATTACCTCGAAGTAGCGCTTGCCATCTTCAAAGCGCGACAACACGGTGCGCCAGAAGTAGATGTCATCATAGCTCTCCACATAGGCCACGATTCTGCGCCGTGCATTTTTTCCGC
Source organism: uncultured Prevotellaceae bacterium (assembly GCA_946541275.1). GTDB lineage: Bacteria > Bacteroidota > Bacteroidia > Bacteroidales > Bacteroidaceae > Prevotella. The sequence continues at coordinate 14,209 of CAMNJH010000011.1, read as the reverse complement.
GCAAGGCATTAGCCGCCTCCACGTACTTGCTGTTGATATTATCCTTCAGCCGGTTTGCCATACCATCCAACTCCTAACTCCTAACTCGTAACTCCTAACTCGTAATGTCGCTCACTTCCGTCACTTGGTCCACCCATCCGTTCATCACAACGGCGGGCGAGTGGGTGGTCAGAATGATTTGTACGTTGGGATTCAGCTCCAGAATCAGGTCGATGAGGCGCTTCTGCCATTCAATGTGCAGGCTCACCTCGGGCTCGTCCATGAAGAGCACGTAGGGCTGGTCGTCTTCCACGAGGACGGTGAGCAGTATAATGAGCATCTGTTTTTCGCCGCTGCTGAGCTGATAGGGCATCAGCATCTCGCCTATCTGTGTGAAGCGGATTTCGTTTTCCGTGCGTACGATGTGTTTACCGGTGTCTTGGAACAGGTCGTCAAGCAAATCCTGAAAGCGAGCCTTCTTCTGCGACAGCTGCTGAGCAGCCTCGGCATTGCCCTGCTGCAACTCGGCAATGATGCGATTGCCAATGTTCACCTGATAGTCCAGATACTTGCGCTGCAGATGGTAGAGCTGGAAATCGAGCAGTGAGCCGCCTCCACCTTTGATGACGGGCAGCACCTGCTTCAGCATGCCCTCCTCGTCGGCAAAGACTTGTGACAAGCTGGAGTCCAGCGAGCGAATCATGTCGTAGCGTATCCACTTGGCGTCCTCGGGCTCCACGTCAAGTCGCACTCCTTTCAGCATGTGGCTGGGAAATTCGCCCCCTTGCGACAGGCCTTTCACCACCTTGTTGATAATGGTGCTCTTGCCCTGCCCGTTAATGCCACTCAGGATGTTCACGTGTGGGTCCAGGGTCCAGATGATATGTTTCTTCCCGCTCCAGAGCGAGTCGATTTCTATTCTTTTGATGTAGTTGGCAAACTTTTGCATAGGTTTAGGCTTTTTCACGGCAAATATACAACTATTTTGCCGACTGACAAAAGAAATGCGTGAAAACTTTTCCCGGTTTCGGGAAAAAGTGCTAATTTTGCAGTGATTATTAACCCATAAAAAACATAAACAATGAAGAAAATGATGAAGACAATGGCCATTGCGGCCTTGACGCTGCTGCTGGCAGCTTGTGGTGGTAACAAGGGCGGAGCCCAGTCCACTGACAGTCAGTCAACCGAAACTGCTGATAAAAAAGTCAGCTACATTACCTACACGAACGAGAAGTATGGCTATTCTGTCGAGGTGCCCGACTTCTTGACAAAGCGCGATACGCAGATGGAGGAAAACGGAACTATCTTTTCCGATGACGGCCCTGAGGGCGTTACGCTGAACCGCATAGACATTGGTGCTTACGAGAGCATGTTCGTTGAAGAGTACACACCAGAGAAGGTTAAGGAAGATTTCGAGGAAGAGGTTGCAAAGCGCGGCGATGATATCACCAGCAAGGAGTGTGGTGACAACTATTACACCTTCACCTCGAAAGGTGAATATGTCAACGAGACTACCTATGTCACTTTCAAGGGCAATGTAAGCCTGACTGTCTCAATCTACTGTGAGCCTGATCATGCCAGTAAGTTTACTGGCGAAGTGGTTGACCACGTATTCAAGTCAGCCAAGTTCAAATAAAGCATACAAGCATCATTCAGTAAAGGCGGACTCCATGGGCCATGGGATCCGCCTTTAAATATGGGGTGAGATGCCTGCCAGAAATTATCGCTGACGGCTTCTCCAGACGGGCAACGTCTCACTGGCAGGACAGAAGTCAATGAGCTGCAAATCGAATATCAGCATGCTACTGCCCGGAATGGTCACTACACCGCTGCTGTTCTTCTGGTCTTCCTTGCCGTAGCCCAGCTCATAAGGGATGTAGACACGCCAGCGGTCGCCTCGGTGCATATACTGCAGAGCGGTGCTGAAGCCGTCGACGGTCTTCGACACTTTCATGCAGGCAGTAGCGCTGGTGTTCATGGAGAACGTGTTGTTGACGGTTCCGTCAAAGACGTATCCTTCCGTGTAGGTGCTGGTGGGAATGAACCGTCCCTGATAAATGACGCGCACGCTATCGGTAAAAGCTGGCGACACCGAGCCTCTGCCCTCCTCAATGACATAGGCATAGACGTATTCATTGATGCTACCCTCAGTGGCTGCATCCTTGGAGTATGCTTTCAGCCGCTTCCAGCCCAAGCCCTGTGGGGCCAGTTCGGGTTTGGCATTCGTCTGGTAGCAGTTCACGATGTAGTTTGTGTACTCCACGTTGCGCTGCTGCCAGTTGTCCCATTCGCTGGCTTCCGTCTCTTCCTTGCTGCATGAAGCTGCTGCCAGGCCCAATCCTATCAGGGGAAGGAGCATAAAGGCAGTGCCACCCAGCGTCCTTAGAATCTTGTGCTTTATCATTGCTACTCGTCTGTAAAACATCCCATCCCCTCCAGGCGGGGAGAGGATGGGCTAAGTTCCGTATGTGTTAAAGCTTTTTGAGAAGCGAGGTGATACTTACCTTGTCCTCAATGATGCCGTTCAGCTCTTCAATCTTCACGCGCTCCTGCTCCATGGTGTCGCGGAAACGCAGGGTGACGCAGCCATCCTGGAGCGTGTCGTGGTCGACGGTGACGCAGTAGGGCGTGCCAATGGCGTCCTGGCGGCGATAGCGCTTGCCTATAGAGTCCTTCTCGTCATACTGGCAGTTGAAGTGGAACTTCAGTTGGTCAACAATTTCACGGGCCTTCTCGGGCAGACCGTCCTTCTTCACCAGCGGCAGTACGGCCAGCTTCACCGGAGCCAGGGCTGCGGGGAGCTTCAGTACCGTGCGCGTCTCGCCGTTCTCCAACTTCTCCTCGTCGAAGGCATGGCACATGATGCTCAGGAACATACGGTCAACGCCGATGGAGGTCTCAATGACGAACGGCGTGTAGCTCTCGTTCGTGGCAGGGTCGAAATACTTAATGCTCTTGCCACTGTACTTCTCGTGCTGCGACAGGTCGAAGTTCGTGCGGCTGTGAATGCCCTCCACCTCCTTGAAGCCGAACGGCATCTTGAACTCAATGTCGGTGGCAGCGTTGGCATAGTGGGCCAGTTTGTCGTGGTCGTGGAAACGGTAGTTCTCGGCGCCGAAGCCCAGAGCCTGGTGCCAGGCCATACGGGTCTGCTTCCACTTGTTGAACCACTCCAGCTCGGTGCCGGGGGTCACGAAGAACTGCATCTCCATCTGCTCAAACTCGCGCATGCGGAAGATGAACTGGCGCGCCACAATCTCGTTGCGGAAGGCCTTACCTATCTGGGCAATGCCGAAGGGAATCTTCATGCGTCCCGTCTTCTGCACGTTCAGGTAGTTCACAAAGATGCCCTGAGCCGTCTCGGGGCGCAAGTAAATCTTCATGGAGCCATCGGCCGTGGAGCCCATCTCGGTGGAGAACATCAGATTGAACTGGCGCACGTCGGTCCAGTTCTTCGTGCCACTGATGGGGCAGACAATCTCTTCGTCCAGGATAATCTGCTTCAGCTCCTCCAGGTCGGGGCCCTGCATGGCGGCAGCGTAGCGGGCATGCAGGGCATCGCGCTTCTGCTTCGTCTCAGCCACGCGGGGCGAGGTCTCCAGATATTTGGCCTCGTCGAAAGCCTCGCCAAAGCGTTTGCGAGCCTTCTCCACCTCCTTCTGAATCTTCTCGTCGTACCTGGCTATCTGGTCCTCAATCAGCACGTCGGCGCGATAACGCTTCTTCGAGTCGCGATTGTCAATGAGAGGATCATTGAAAGCGTCTACGTGCCCGGATGCCTTCCAGATGGTGGGGTGCATGAATATGGCCGAGTCAATGCCCACTATGTTCTCATGCAGCATCGTCATGGCCTTCCACCAGTATTGCTTAATGTTGTTTTTCAGTTCCACACCCATCTGGCCGTAGTCGTACACTGCGCCCAGACCATCGTAAATCTCGCTGCTGGGGAACACGAAACCATACTCCTTGCAGTGGCTTACGATTTTCTTAAATACGTCTTCTTGTGCCATAATAATATGAATAATTGTAAATTTGCCTGCAAAGGTAATAAAATAATTGTGAAACACGAGACAAATTATAATTATTTAGCGTTTTTAATGGCTACTGTCATTACTTTCTTTCCGTTGATGATATAAAGGCCACCAGCCGATGGCGAGCTGACGCGACGGCCCTGCAAATCGTAAATGACAGAAGTTCTATGAGGTGGACTGGAAATCTCATGGAGAGCGAGGACAATCTTTTCTTTGGCGTCAAGCACGACATGCGTGGGAACGGTACAATCAAGAGTGAACACGTATGTGGCTCCTTCTTTCAGACTGGCACCCTGCTTCAGTTTAACGTTGCCGTTTTCAGAAGTGTCAATTCTAAAAAGGTTGCTGGTGGTGGTAATTCGGGTGGTGCCCGTATTGTTGAATTCGTCACCGCTGTCGTTGCCATAGCCAGGCTGATGGAAGAACTTGAAATTGACATCTGTGGCTTTCAGCTGTTTGCCGATGGTGAGTGTCAGCTGATACACATTGTCACCTATTTGCGCCATGGGCAGGAACATGTCGGGTGTAGGACTCCAGCCGTTGGAGGCTCCCCAGTTACCGGCATAATTGATGTCCGGCTTGCCAATGCCGCTATTGCCTATCACCCATACGCAGCCACTGCCGTCAGCGGGGTTGTAAGTGAGTGGATTGCCCTGCTCATTGACAGGCTCTATGCGGAAATAGCCTATGTTGAAGTCGGCCTTCATTTTGTAATAGCCGCTGACGGGCAGAAACTTCAGACTGCCGTCATCATTGCGCGAAAAGAAGTCGGGGTCTACATACCATGAGTTGGCCAGCCATTCGTCAGTACCAGACAGCTGGTAGTCCTTCCCCTGCGTCATGTGGAGGACGGAGGCATAGGTGTTGGCTCCAGTGTATTCCAGCTTATTATCACCCACTCGGGGTTCTTTCTTTGCAATGCCATTGCCTATCAGACATTCATAGACGGTGGTGCGCTCAGTGCCTTTACGGTTGTCATTGGCATATTCCCAATACATGCCACCTGCCAGGTCGTTGTCCAGTATGTACTGACATTTCGCGGTGAGCGAGCGGGCATTGTCGTAGCCATAGACGAAAGCTCCGGTCTTGGTGTTGGTTACGTAAGGCACTTTAGCCACATCGTCCCAGTGGTCAGTCCACTTTCCGCTGGCTATGCCGTCTTCAATCTCCTGCAAGCTCACTTGATTGGCCGAGCCACTGCCGTCGCCATTGCCATTGCCGTAGAATGCCAAGCCCATGACGAGCTTGTCGGCAGGAATACCTGCACTAAGGTGCTTCTGTATGCTCTCATGGCTCACCATCCATCCGCGGCCCACACCATTGCTGCGATACAGAGCCGAGTGATGGTAGGGTGGGGATGCCATGTCATAGGTCATCACATTGACAAAATCGAGGTATTTGATGAGCTGCTTATAGTCATAGTAGTCAGGACTGGACGATGAGGCCATGGTGAGCAACAGGCTGTCACCCAGTGCCTCCCTCAGGTCTCGCATGAGCAAGGTGTAATTTTGCTTCTCATCTGCAGGCGATGCTTCTCCGCTAGAGTTGTTGCCAGGAAATTCCCAGTCAATGTCAATGCCATCTATGCCGTATGACTGGCATAGCTGGAGGCATGACTGTGCGAAAACCTTTCTGTTGGCTTCACTTTTCGACATGGGCGTGAACTTGCCTCGGCCCCAGCCGCCAATGGAAAGTAGCACTTTGAGCTGGGGATTCTGTTTCTTCAGATTGGCAATCTGCCGGAGTCGGCTTTCACCATCGACAAACACTTTGTAGTTGTTGCTTATGCCACCAAAGGCGTAGTTGATATGGGTCATCACGCTAGGGTTGGGCAGGATGCTGCTCCATGATGTAACATAGGCGATAACCTTTTTGTTGTTAGAGGCTGCATCCTGGGAATAGACATGGGTTGTGACCAGCAGCAGGGCTGACATGAGCAGTGCCTTGAACAAACTGGAAGGCCAAAAGACTTCCTGGGCCAAATTGATGAACTGATTTTGTTTCATTTGTATTCTGATGTTAGTGAAAGCCATTTTCCAGCAGAAGTCAACCATACTTCTTTGTAGCAGGCATTGTTCGTCAGCGGCCAGAAGGGTTGGTCGGTGTTCCCAAACGAGCGTATGCCAACGGGAATCTCACCCATTATTTCGCCTGATGAGAAACTGTCCATGGACGGATAGCGATGCCCTTCACCGTAGATGAGCGACTGGCAGAAAGGATTTTTCCCCACCGTCCAGTATAGCTGTTCAAGCCCAAGGTTCATCAGCTTGTCATCCTTCAGAAACCGGCCACAGAGTGCGGCGGCTTTCCCTGTTGAGAGAATCACTGCCTCGTTGCCATTGAAGATGCTGAACCACACGGGGAAACGGCGCAGATAATGGTGTTGGTCTATCTGTATACCTTCTTTCAGTTGCTGGTCGTAAAGTTGGTGGGCATTCTCTGGTGCCCAGAGATGCAGGCGTTTGAATCCGTCCTCATCAGCATATTCGGATGAATGATAGATTCCGCTGGGCATCATTCCATAAGGCTGGGTGCAGAACATAATGCTCTTTAGGTAGTTGCCATATAGACTGATGGCCTTGTGCCACTTGCTATAGTCAGGATGAAGAGGCTGCGTTTCGCAGAGTGCTATGAGTGCCTGAATAGGTAGTTGTTCACGCGATTGGTGGATGTAGTGAATGATGGCCTTTCGCGTAGAATCGCGATAGAAATAGCCGGCGAAATGGCCATCCTGTTTCTGGCAGTCAAGAATCTGGCTGGCATAGCCGGCAGCAAGGCGGCCATACTTCTCTCGGCCCGTGAGCAGATACAGTTGAGATGCGGCCCATGAGGCTGCGGCCATGTAGGTGACAGCCGATGTGTTGTAAGTGTGCTCCATGGCGATGTGGAAGGAGTCAATTCCATCACGTTCATACTTGCTTGAGGCATAATTGAAGTCCTCTATGGCAGCTTGGCGCAGGGAGTCCTCCCCCAGCAGACGGGCAGCGTAGGCCTCATAGGCTGCATAGAGAAAGTTGTCGAAGGCCAGATTCTGCTTCCGCACAGTGTGTATGTCGTCGAAGGTTCCGGTGATGCCATCTGTCCAGTGCAATAGTCCGATGCTGCTGGCATGCCATCCGTCGCCTAGTCGGCAGCGGCTTATCTGTGCCAGTCCGTGACGGGCCTCATCCAGCAATAGACTGGCCAGTTGTGGATTTGTGTCTTTTCGCTTGCTGTAGGCTTCCAGCAGGGCATAGGTGACATCGGCGGTCTGGAGAGTCTGTTGTGACAGGTCGCCAGCATCGTGCCAGCCTCCCCCATAAGTGTAACTATGCCCATTGTGATCACAGAACACGTCGGTGTGACACAGCCCGTGAATGCCGCTGACGTGTTGTCCACATCGCTGTCCATGGATAAAATTTAGTATTTTCCATTCACTCCCCTGCAGGGCATCTTGATTGATGGGGAATGGTTCAGTGGCCAAAGTGTCGAAGATGAGCCGATAGATGCCTTGGCGGCTGAGACTTGAGAAGTCGAGCACTTGGAATGTCCCATCAAGTGTAGTTGCTGGCATGGTGGACTCTCCGTGGAAGACCGTGTCGCCAGAATATTCGTCAATCAGGAAGAAAGGTAGGCTGATAGTTGAAGCAACAATAGCAGTTTTCGCTCCGTCAACAAGATAGCCTGACATGGAATAGGCTATGTGGCCAGCGGCCGTCTGCCAGCCCAGATAGGGTTCAGTGTTTTCCGCTTTTTGCCATTGAATGTTTTTAATATAATAATGTATACTGTCCTGTCGTGACAGGTTTCGCCCTTTCAGGTCGGTGTATAACCTGATGGCGTTAACACATGCAAGGGGCAGTTCACTGATTTGATAGACTACGTGCTGCCAGCCAGTGCCTTGAATGTTGACCAGATGAGCGCCCAACTGGCAGGTAGGTTCTGTCTGCAAGTCAACGTTCATATTGGCTATCCCAGCTTCCAGGTCTGTGCGGATGTCGAAGGCCAGTTGATTGTAGTCCTTCAAGTTGCGTCCTCCCAACTTCAGCTCTGCAGAACAGGTTCCGAAGATGGCGTAGTCAGGGTCATCAGCAGGTCCCTGTGCACGCGTACCCGTGCTGAGAGGCATGCACATTTGGAGAATGCTGTCAGAATGGCTGAGCATCCCAATGCCTGTATGAGTCCAACCGGACAGTGGGACGGACTCCTGTTGTATGATGGCTTTGTCAGCTAATGCTTGCTCCAGGGAATGAGCCTTGTCAAGTGCCATCGGCCAGATAGACTCAGGATAGTCGTAGAGCGGTGCACCATAGCCTATCTGTAAGCAGATGAAGACGAACAGGAAAAGTCTTGCTTTTAGATTCATTTCTTTTTTTGTGCAAAGGTACGAAGAATTGTTGAGATGAATCACTTTAGGCGTCCACTTTCTCTAGTCGCTGGCTTACTTCTATTTCTCACATTTTCAGCGGGTTACGTGGAAAAGCGGAAATAAAGTTCTATATCGCTATCTCCGCCTTCCCCAAAACAAGAATTTGTGATGCAGATTTTGCTGTTCCCAATCTTTTTTGTACCTTTGCGTCTTGAATCGTAAACAGTAAATAGAATAAAGTCAATTACACATGGTTGTATGCATAGCAGAGAAACCCAGTGTGGCAGCTGACATTGCCAGAATCATAGGAGCCACAACACGGCGTGATGGCTATTATGAGGGTAATGGCTATCAGGTGACGTGGACCTTCGGACACCTGTGCGAGCTGAAGATGCCCGAGGACTATACGCCGATGTGGCGCTCCTGGAGCCTCAGTGCCCTGCCCATGATTCCGCAGAAGTTTGGCATCCGGCTGAAGGAAGATCAGGGCATTAAGAAACAGTTTGCCACCATTGAACAGCTCTTCAGCCAAGCCGACAGCATCATCAACTGTGGTGATGCAGGGCAAGAGGGTGAGCTGATACAGCGCTGGGTGATGCAGAAAGCGCAGGCCAAGTGCCCCGTGCAGCGCCTGTGGATATCGTCAATGACTGACGAAGCCATTCGTGAGGGCTTCCAAAGCCTGAAAGACCAAAGCGAATATCAGTCGCTCTACCTGGCCGGACTGAGCCGTGCCGTGGGCGACTGGCTGTTGGGCATCAATGCCACTCGGCTGTACACCATTAAGTATGGGCAGAACAGGCAGGTGCTCAGTATCGGGCGCGTGCAGACACCCACACTGGCCCTTATCGTGAACCGGCAGAGGGAAATAGACAATTTCAAGCCCGAGCCCTACTGGGTGCTGGCCACTGTATATCGTGACACCACTTTCACGGCCACCAAGGGCAAGTTTACCTCTAAGGAAGAGGGCGAGCAGGCCTTTTCTACCATTGAGGGAAAACCCTTTGTGGTGACAACGGTAGAGAAGAAGAACGGCAGGGAACAGCCGCCGCAGCTCTACGACCTGACCTCACTCCAGGTGGACTGCAACCGCAAGTTTGCCTTCTCGGCCGAGATGACGCTGAACATCATACAGCAGCTCTATGAGCAGAAGCTGACCACCTATCCCCGTGTGGACACCACCTATTTGAGTGACGATGTCTACGCCAAGTGCCCACAGACCATGAACGGCCTGTTCCAGACGAAGTTTGCTGGGGTGGCGCCCTATGCCGAGCTGGTGCGACCCTTGGGGGGTAAGCCTCTGCCTAAGTCAAAGAGGGTGTTTGACTCGTCGAAGGTCACTGACCATCATGCCATCATTCCCACGGGCGTTATTCCTGGTGGCCTGACCGATATGCAGCAGAAGGTGTACGACCTGGTGGCTCGCCGCTTCATTGCTGTGTTTTATCCTGACTGCAAGTTCTCCACTACCACCGTGTTGGGACGGGTGGAAGAAGTGGAGTTCAAGGTGACTGGTAAGGAAATACTTGATGCAGGCTGGCGACTGGTGTATGCCAAGGAGCAGAAAAATGACGAGGAAGACAGGAAAGCAGAGGACGAGGAACGCACGCTTCCTACCTTCACGAAGGGGGAGAGCGGTGAACATAAGCCCACGCTGACCGAGAAGTGGACCACTCCCCCCAAATACTATACTGAGGCCACCCTGCTGCGTGTCATGGAAACGGCAGGAAAACTGGTGGACGACGAGGAGTTGCGCGCTGCCATGAAGGAAAACGGTATTGGCCGGCCCTCCACCCGTGCCGCCATCATTGAGACGCTGTTCAAGCGCCATTACATTCGCAAGGAGCGCAAGAATCTGGTGGCCACGCCGACGGGCATGGAGCTGATTGACCTGATTCACGAAGACCTGCTGAAGAGTGCTGAGCTGACAGGCATTTGGGAGAAGAAGCTGCGCGACATTGAGGCCAGGAAGTACGAGCCGAAGCAGTTCATTGAAGAGCTGAAGCAGCAGGTGACCGACATTGTGCACCAGGTAATCAGCGACCAGTCAAACCGGCATGTGGCCATTACCACCGAGGAGGAGCTGAAAAAGAAGAGAACGAACCGCTCCAAACCTAAAGAAAAGGGCGTGAATGGCCAGGAAGCAGCCGAAAGCAGTACTCTTGTGGTAGGCCAGCCCTGTCCCCTCTGCGGACAGGGTACCATCATCAGGGGGAAAACAGCCTATGGATGCTCACGCTGGAAGGAAGGATGCACTTGGCGACAGCCTTTTACGCAATAAAACAACGGTCGCTGCGTTATATATAGTGACATGCGACGTTTTTATTACATATTTATATATATGGCAGTGGCCGTGTCGCTGCTCTCCTGTGGAGCCGACACGGCCATGAAGAAGGGCGACAAGTTCTTCGCATTGGGCGAATACAACGATGCCGTCACCTATTATAAGAAAGCCTACACACAGACTTCCACTAAGGATAGGCCATTGCGCGGACAGCGGGCACTGAAAATGGCTGAATGCTATAGGCGCATCAACCAGACGCAGCGCGCCATTGCCTCACTGAACAATGCTGTGCGCTATAAGCAGGCCGATACCACAGCCTTGCTCCACCTGGGGCAGTTGCAACTGCGGAACGGTGCCTACAAGGATGCGGAGAAAACTTTCCTTCAGCTGAAGGATTCAGGCATGACGAACCCCTTGCTGGCAGTCGGTCTGCAGTCGGCACGCATGGCTCCACAGTGGAAGGCCGAGGCCGAATACTCTGGCTACACGGTGAAAAAGCAGGAGCTGTTCAACTCGCGACGTGCAGAATACTCGCCGGCCTTGGCGGGTGACGACAGTGACCAGCTATATTTCAGCAGTACCCGCAATCAGGCCAATGGCGATGAGCTGAGCGGCATCACGGGCATGAAGAATGCCGACATCTTCTTCTCACAAAAGGATGACAAGGGAAAATGGTCGAAGCCAGAACTGATTGAGAGCGAGCTGAACACGGTAGACGACGAGGGCGCATGTACTTTCTCTTCTGATTTTAAGACGATGTACCTCACTGTTTGCAAGACTGATCCCAGCTATCCCCGCTATGCCCAGATAGCCACGTCGAAACGCAGTGATGCCTCGTGGAGTAAGGCCACCGTGCTGGACATCAGCCACGACACGCTGTCCACCTTTGCTCATCCTTGCGTGTCGCCCGATGGCATGTGGCTCTATTTCGTCAGCGACATGCCTGGTGGCATGGGTGGCTATGACCTGTGGCGTGCAGAACTGTCGGAAAGTGGCATTATCAGTATAGAGAATGCAGGAGCCACCATCAATACGGCTGGCGATGAAATGTTCCCAACATTCCGTCCTAATGGTGATCTCTACTTCAGCAGCAATGGGCATCCCGGTTTTGGCGGGCTGGACATTTATATAGTTAGGAGTGAGGAGTTAGGAGCTAAGAGTGAGGACGCCTCCCAGCAACTCCTAACTCCTCACTCCTCACTCCTAACTCCTGAGCATCCCGGTTGGCCCCTCAATTCGGCAGGCGATGACTTCGGCATGACCTTCGAGGGCCTGCATAATCGGGGCTACTTCTCCAGCAACCGTGGCGACGGACGTGGTTGGGATCACATCTACTCATTCGAGAAATACGAAGTGGTGCAGACCGTGAAGGGTTGGGTGTACGAGCAGGATGGTTACGAACTGCCCCAGGCACTGGTGCACATGGTGGGCAATGATGGTACCAACAAGAAAATCAGTGTGCGTGGCGATGGCTCTTTCGTTGAGGAGATCAAGCCAGGTGTTGACTATATCTTCCTAGGAACCTGTAAGGGATTCCTCAATCATAAGGAGGAACTGCGGGTGGAGCCTGTGCTGGAATCAGAGGAGTACGTGCTGCAGTTTCCCTTGGCCTCCATCACTGCTCCTGTGCTCATAGACAATATCTTCTACGACTTCGACAAGGCCACGCTCAGGCCCGAGTCGGAAGAGGCTCTTGATAAGCTCATCACCCTGCTCAATGAGAATCCCAATGTCACTATCGAACTGTCGGCTCACACCGATAACCGTGGTTCTGATGCCTATAATCAGCGGTTGTCGCAGCGGCGTGCGGAGAGCGTGGTCAACTACCTGATAGCACATGGAATAGCTGCCGATCGTTTGTCGCCGGTGGGCTATGGTGAGGGGAAACCGAAGACCATTAGGCGGAAACTCACCGAGAAATATGACTGGCTGAAGGCTGACGACGTACTCACCGAGGAGTTCATCAATGCCCTGGAAGATGATGAGAAGAAGGAAATTTGCCACCAGCTGAACCGTCGTACGGAGTTCATCGTTCTTCGCACCACCTATGGCATGTTTGATGCTGAAGGCAAGCTGAAAGAGCAGCCCGCCAAGACGGCCAGGCAGGAGGAAACGCAACAGCAGGATGACCTCTGGTAAGAAAAGTATAACGAGGAATGAGAAATGAACAGTGAGATGTTACCAGAGGCTTTTTTGCAACAGATGAAAGCGTTGCTGGGCGAAGACCGCCTCGCCAGCTATCTGTCTGCCTTCGCTGAGGAACCGCCTGTCAGCATTAGGGTAAACCCGCTGAAGTTAATTAGTAATGAGCAATTAGTAATGAGTAATTATGATTATATACAATCTCAGCGTGACTTCCTGAATGCTGGAACTAATCATAATTATTCATTACTCATTACTCATTACTCATTGGGAAAAGAAATGGTTCCCTGGTGTCCGCTGGGCTTCTACCTGCCTACACGCCCTAATTTCACTTTTGACCCGTTGCTCCATGCAGGCTGCTACTATGTGCAGGAGGCTGCGTCGATGTTCATTCATCACATTATAAGTAATGAGTTATCTCTTCACTCCTCAATATCAAAAGTTCTTGACCTCTGCGCAGCACCAGGAGGGAAGTCCACCTGCGCCCTGGGAGCCTTGCCTCCGGAAACTGAGCTGTGGAGTAATGAGCCTGTGAGAAACAGGGCCAGTATACTCAGTGAGAATATGCAGAAGTGGGGCTACCCTAACTGCCATGTCACTAACAATTATCCCCGCGACTATGCCTGCTCAGGTATGCAGTTCGACGTCATTCTGTGCGATGTACCCTGCTCAGGAGAAGGTATGTTCCGCAAGGATCCGCGAACCATTGGGGAATGGAGTCCACAGAATGTGGAGAAGTGCTGGCGCTTGCAGCGTGAGATAGTCGCTGATGCCTGGCAGTGCCTACGCCCTGGTGGCATGATGATATATAGTACGTGTACATATAATATAAAAGAAAATGAAGAGAACGTACGCTGGATGATTGATGAGTTTGATGCTGAGCTGGTAGCTATTCCTGTACTGTCAGAATGGAACATTACGGGCTCGCTGCTGCCTGGCTTCCAAGGTCCCGTCTATCGTTTCATTCCAGGCATCACACGCTCCGAGGGACTGTTCGTGGCTGTGCTGAGGAAAAAAGGCGGAGCAGACAGCGGGAGTAAAAGCAAGAAAAAGGCTGGTGCTGACAAGTTGTTTCAGCTGAATGCCCTGCTCATGAATGCAGACCCCTCACTGCCCACGGCTGAGCTTGACTATGCTACAGCCATCGGCTACCTGCGGGGCGAATCCATCGTTCTTCCGGCTAATACTCCTCGCGGTCTGGTCACCGTCATGTTCCAAGGACATGCACTTGGCCAAGTGAAGAACATTGGCACCCGAGCCAACAATCTTTACCCCAAGGAGTGGCGCATCAAGAGCACTCACGTACCCGGCAGCTATGAAAAGATAGTATAGCATTTTTTCACAGCGTAAAGATAAAAGAAACCCCTGATTGGCATGGTCCACACGCTCGCAAAGGCGGTAATCAACATTGTCTTTACTTGACAA
>CAMNJH010000010.1 GCA_946541275.1 uncultured Prevotellaceae bacterium | reverse complement strand
AAATAGAAAGCTATTATACTCTTGCACTTTGTGCCAACAAATATGTTATTGCCTAATTCTTGGCAATCGTAAAAAGACTTAGGGCATTGGTTCGCCCTCGGGAGTCCAGCGGATGGGTCGCACGTAGGTGTCGCGTATGATGTTTCCGTTTTCGCGGCGTTTCAGTTCGTACAACAGCTGTGTCTGCTGGCTGTCAGGGGTGGACACCAGATACACGTTGTTGATGCAGGTGCGGTTGATGGTGTCAGGTAGCATGACGGGTTCTTGGCGCTTGGTCCATACGGCGGTATCCAGCAGGTTGGCCTGGGCCGGAGCGGTGAGCATGCCCAGTGCCGTGTATTCAGTCCAGATGCCGCTGGCCGAATAGAGCACGACCACATGGTTGCCATCGGGCGAAAGGAAAGCCTCGGGATTCTCGTTCACGTAGATGGGGTAGGCCGAACGGTTGCCATCGGGATTAATCCACTGTCGCTCCCATTCATATTCCGGTTCTGAAATCATGACACGGTCACTGCTGGTGGTCCAGGGATTTTCCATGCGGGCAATGTAAATGCACTGCGTCTCGGTCTCATTGCGGCGCTTAGGCCATCCGCTCCAGAACAGGTACAGCTCACCCGAGGGCAGTTGCAGCAGGCTGGGATGAATGCCGTAGTTCCACTCGGCATGGGTGTCAATGACGCCCTTGGTCACAAACTGGCCCGTCATGGGGTCGTCATCGCTGCACTCCATGACGTACAAGTGGTGGTTGTCGGTGTTGCCGTCGTCGCCCTCGAAGTAGAGGTACCAACGATTGTCAATCCTGTAGATTTCCGGCGACCAGAAATGGGTCAGCGAGTCGTTTTCGGCAATGATGACGCGGTGCTCGGCCTTTTCCATCTGGCAAAGGTCAGTGGTGGCGTAGAGCTCTACCGATCGGCCACCCAGTGCCTGTATAGTGAGATAGTAGCGGCCGTTGTGCAGCATGGCCTGTGGGTAGCCCAGCTCGGGCAGCACCAGGACAGCGTCGGATGAAGCAGGAGTTGGCTGCTTGGCCGACTGACAGGACAGGATGGCCAGGGCGCAGACAAAGATGAATAGATATAGGGTGTATTTTTTCTTCATGAGTGAGTTGTCAGTTATTGTCTATGCTGCAAAATTACAATTTATTTTTCATTCAACCAAAAAAATAGGTCACAACTACGCAATGGTCGTGCTAAAAACCCCATTTGAACGGCTTTTGTTTTGTTTTGAATAGTATTTTTCCCTCAATTCGGGATAATTTGTGTTATTTTGCAGTCAGAAAACATAAGTTATTTGTTAGTGTTAGTTAATAGTTAGTTATTTTCTCCGATGGGATTTCGGTTTTTTTTTGGTAAAAGATTGTTTGAAGGCAAAAGCGAAACGAGAAAAAGTAATAACCAATATACAAAAAACGGAATGAAAAAGATTTTAACTATGATGACGCTTGGCCTGGCCGCCGCCTCAGCAGTGGCACAGTCGCCAGAGTTGTTTTCCCCTTACAAACAGACGGAGCTGAGACTGCCGTCAGTTCCCCTGGTGGTCAGCGACCCTTATTTCAGCGTGTGGTCACCTTACGACCAGCTGACAGATGGTACCACTCGCCACTGGACCAATGATGAGAAACCCATGGACGGCCTGCTGCGTGTGGACGGCAAGACCTATCGCTGGATGGGAGCCGACAGGGCAGTGCTGGAAACAGTGATTCCGATGGCCGACGAGGAAGCCTGGGAAGCCGACTACAGTCGCAAGGTGCAGCCTAAAGGCTGGGAGAAACCCGATTTCAAACCCCAGGGGTGGCAGCGCGGACAGGCTGCCTGGGGCAGCGACGGACTGAGCTTCGTGCGTACCCACTGGAGCGACCTGAACAGCGACCTATACGTGCGCCGTACCATTCAGCTGAAGGCTGCCGACCTGCAGGAAGACCTCTGGATGGTGTATTCACACGATGACGTCTTCGAGCTTTATATCAACGGCACCAAGGTGGCCGATACAGGCGAGACCTGGGTGGAGGGCGTGAAGCTGCATCTGGATGCCCGCCTGAAGGCACTATTGCACGAGGGTGAGAATGTCATAGCCGCCCACTGTCACAACACCACTGGTGGGGCCTACACCGACTTTGGACTCTTCAAGAACACGAGTCTGGCCCCCAAGGACATTGAAAAGGCAAAGCAGAAGTCGGTCGATGTACTTGCAACCAACACATATTATACCTTTATATGCGGGCCTGTAGAGCTGGACGTGGTCTTCACAGCACCCATGCTGATTGATGACTACGACCTGCTCTCATCGCCCATTAATTACATTTCTTATCAGGTGCGCAGCACCGACGGCAAGGAGCACAACGTGCAACTGATGATTGGCGCCACGTCAGAGATGGCTATCAACAAGCCAAGCCAGCCAACGCGCTCCAGACTGGTGGAAAACGAATGGGGCGAACTGAAGTATGTCTGCACAGGCACCGTCGAGCAGCCCATCCTCGCCAAGAAAGGTGACGGCATCTGCATTGACTGGGGCTACTTCTACATTCCCGCCATCAATGGCGAGGTTGCCATCAACCATGTTGAAGAGGCCATCAACCAGTTTACCACAACGGGCAAGACGACCAGTAAAGCCATCATTGAAAGCAACAGAATTGCCAACATGCCTTTGCTCAGCTACACCCACGACTTTGGAAAGACCCGCCAGGCCGCCAGCTTCATGATGATGGGCTACGACGAGGTGCAGGACATTGAGTACATGTACAAGCGTTACAAAGGCTATTGGGCCCACGGCGGCACGGTGACCATTCAGCAAATGTTCCGTCGCCTGAACTCTCAGTATGCCTCCATCATGCAGCGCTGCCGTCAGTTCGACAAGATGATCTACGATGACGCTGTGGCTGTTGGCAATGAGCACTATGCCGAGATTCTCTCGGGCGCCTACCGCCATGTCATTGCCGCCCATAAGTTGTTCCAGGATGAGGATGGCAACCTGCTGTTCTTCTCGAAGGAAAACAACTCCAACGGCTGCGTGAACACCGTTGACCTGACTTATCCAGAGGCCCCGCTGTTCCTCTGCTACAACCCCGAGCTGCAGAAGGCCATGATGACCTCCATCTTCGACTACTCGCTCTCTGGCCGCTGGACCAAGCCCTTCGCTGCCCACGACCTGGGCACTTACCCCATAGCCAACGGCCAGGTGTATGGTGGCGACATGCCGCTTGAAGAGGCTGGCAACATGCTCACGCTGGCTGCCCAGTTGTGTCGTCAGGACGGCAATGCCAACTACGTGCGTAAGTACTATGGCATTCTGGAGACCTGGGCCAACTATCTCTCAGAGAACGGACAGGACCCCGCCAACCAGCTGTGCACTGATGACTTTGCCGGGCACTGGGCCCACAATGCCAACCTCTCTATCAAGGCCATCATGGGCGTGGCTGCCTTCGCTGAGATTGCCCGCATGATGGGCTTCAACGACACTGCCGACAAGTACCTGGCACGTGCCCGCGAGATGGGCGTGAAGTGGGAGAAAGATGCCCGTGAGGGCGACCACTACCGCCTGGCCTTCGACCGCAAGAACACCTGGAGCCAGAAGTACAATATGATTTGGGACAAGCTGTGGCAGAGTGGTGTCTTCCCAGAAGGAACCATGGAGCGCGACGTGAAGTACTACCTGAAGAAGCAGAATAAGTATGGTCTGCCGCTCGACATCCGCAAGGACTACACCAAGAACGACTGGATTATGTGGACGGCTGGCATGGCCAAGGACAAGGACACTTTCCTGAAGTTCGTGGAACCCATCTATAAGTATATGAACGAAACCGAAAGCCGCGTGCCCACCAGCGACTGGTATGACACCAAGACAGGACGCATGGTTGGCTTCAAGGCCCGCAGCGTCATTGGCGGCTTCTGGATGAGAGTGCTTACCGAAAAGAAGTAGCCCCCCCTTAATCCCCCTCTGCGGGGGAGGGGAGTGGTCACACAAACGATAATAATAACAACAACTATGAATAGAAACGTATTAAGAAAGGCAAAGAGGCTATTCCACTTTGTAGTCTGTTTACTCCTTCCCCTTGCCGGGGGAGGTTGGGTGGGGGCCTCCTGTGAGTCTTCGACCACGGTTGAAGACTATGTCGGCGTGAGTTCCTCTGATCCTTATGATCCGTCGAAACCAGTGACCGTGAGCAGCTTCACGCCTCAGTCGGGAAGCGTCGGCCAGCAGATTGTGATCATGGGCAACAACTTCGGCAACGACTCCTCGCTGGTCAACGTGCAGATTGGTGGTAAGAAAGCCGTGCTGGTCAGCGTGAAAAACAATGCCATCTACTGCTATCTGCCAGGGGCTGCCTACAATCAGATTGAAAACAACCGTCTCTTCGCCACTGTCGAGGTGACCGTTGACAAGCAGACCGGAAAGGCCGCCGAGCGTTTTGAGTATGAGCGCAAGATGGTGGTGGGAAAACTCTGTGGCAAGTCGTATGAGTACCGTTCTGACGCCATCTGGCAAGATGGACCCTTCAGCGATTGCAGCGGTTTCAAGAACGACGGCGTGATGCAGTTCTCACCCTATAATCACGACCAGCTTTTCGTGGTCTACGACCGTGAACCCGACCTGGGCGCTGTGGCCCATGGCATTCAGCTCATCGACCTGAAGCAGAAGACGGTGGAAACCATTCTGCCCGTCAGCAAGTTCAGCAACCAGCGTCTTCGCACGATTGATTTTGCCGTCGATCCCTTCATGTACAATGAGGACGGCACCTTTGCCTATGTCGTTGACGACGAGACAGGCAAGAAGAACGGCTATGCCCCTGAAGGCTGGGTTGAAAGCGCCACCCCCGACCAGAAGAAATGGCGTGAACACCTGATAGTGTCTGCCGACAATGATGATTCCAACTACCGTGCTAACTCGGTGTACATCGTAGACCGTGATAAAGAGGGCAATTTCAGCAATGCTTCCACGGTACGCCAGCTGGCCAACTATCGCCAGTGCAACGGAGCCTCCTTGCATCCCAATGGCGAGCTCTACTTCACCAGCTATACCCAAGGCGAAGTACTGCGCCTGGACATGAACAGCTACTGGAACAGCGTTCTGCCCGATTCGCTGGGCGGACTGGGCAGCAGCTGGTCGCCTTATGCCAACCAGAACCTCTATGACAGCAATACTGGCGCTTCGTCGGGAACAGGAGCCTTTGAGAAGCTGTTCACCGTGCAGGACGTCAGCTGGGAGTTCCAGATTGACATCCATCCCAGTGGAAAGTATGCCTACATCGTGGTGATTAACAAAAACTATATCCTGCGTACCGACTATAACGAGCAGACACACCGCTTCTCGGCTCCCTATCGTATTGCCGGTGACATGAGCCACTCGGGCTTCACCGATGGTGTCGGCCTGTCGGCCCTGCTCAATCGCCCCTATCAGGGAACATTCGTGAAAAACGAGCAGTATGAGGCTGAAGGTCGCGAGGACATCTATGACTTCTACTTCTGCGACTCGCAGAATAATGCCATCCGTCTGCTCACCCCTGAGGGCATCGTGAAAACCTATGCCGGTGGCGGCTATGCCACCCATTCCGACGGACTGACCTACGGCAATGAGAACGGTGAACTGCGTGACTTTGCCCGATTCAACCGTCCCACGGGACTGGTGAACGACGTGCATCGTGATGCTATCACGGGCGAGAACACGCTCATCTTCTACATTCTCGACACTAACAACTTTGCCATTCGTACCATCACCATGGAAGAAAACTTAGAAGCTACGGAGGAGTAAGATATGAAAAGACAACTGACAATACTATTCCTGCTGCTGAGCATGACGCTGTCGGCTATGGCGCAGAAAGAACTGACGGTCACCGGCCGAGTCACAGATACCAATGGCGAGGAGCTGATTGGTGTCAGCGTCATCGTGAAAGGCGCCAAAGGCCTGGGTACCATCACTAACTTCAACGGCGAATACTCCATCAAGGTGCAGGAGTTCAGCACCCTGGTCTTCACCTATATTGGCATGAAGACAGAGGAAGTACTGATCAAGGGTGACAAGACCAGTGTGGACATCGTGATGAAAGAGGACGTGCAGAATGCCATTGACGAGGTGGTGGTCACAGGTATGGGCGTACAGAAAAAGCTCACCGTGACGGGTGCTGTGTCGAATGTGAAGATGGAGGACCTGAAGCACTACAGCACTTCCAACCTGACCAATACACTGGCAGGTAACGTGCCCGGTATCATGGCTTTCCAGTCCAGCGGACAGCCTGGTAAGAATACGTCTGAATTCTGGATTCGTGGTATCTCCACTTTCGGTGCCAGCTCGAAAGCCTACATCCTGGTGGATGGATTTGAGCGCGAAAACATTGACGATATCAACATTGAGGATATTGAGAACTTCTCAGTGCTGAAGGATGCCTCGGCCACAGCCATCTACGGCTCCAAGGGTGCTAATGGCGTCATTTTGATTACCACCAAGCATGGCAAGGCCGGCAAGGTACAGATTAACGGCAAGGTGGAAACTTCTTACAATACGAGGACTATCACTCCCGAATTTGTTGATGGTTTTCAGTATGCCAACTATCTGAACGAAGCTCGTGTCACCCGTAACCTGGGCGTGCTCTATCAGCCTGTGGAACTCGACATTATCCGTGAGGGGCTGGACTCCGACCTCTACCCCAATGTGGACTGGCAGGACCTGTTGCTGAAGGATGGTGCCATGAGTTATCGGGCTAATGTAAACCTGAGTGGCGGTGGTGAGACGGCACGCTATTACGTGTCTATGGCCTACACCGAAGATGAGGGTATGTACAAGACCGACAACACCCTGAAGAGCAAGTACGACACCAATGCCAACTACAAGCGTTGGAACTATCGCATGAATGTGGATATTGACGTGACTAAGACAACGCTGCTGAAGCTGGGTATTGGTGGTAACCTGAACAAGAGGAACTCTCCAGGCATCGGCGACAGCAAGGTGTGGGGACAGCTTTTCGGCTACAATGCCCTCTATACCCCTGTGGTGTTCTCCAATGGTTACTATCCTGCCAAGGGTGTGTATAACACGGAGGAGCGCGATGGCGAAACCATCTACACGCTTGACGAGAACTACATCAACCCGTGGGTGAGCTCCACTCAGACAGGGTATAATAATGAGTGGAACAATAACATCCAGACCAACGTCACGCTGGAGCAGGACCTGGGCTTCATCACTAAAGGACTTACTTTCACTGGGCGTTTCGGCTTTGACACTTATAATGAGAACGCCATCCACCTGCACAGACTGCCGGCACTCTACAGTGCACGCTCGCGCAACACTGAGACAGGCTTGCTGGACTTCCAGATGGTGCAGAACGTGAAGGACATGGAACAGACCACCTCGAACAATGGTTGGCGCCGCGAATTCCTTGACCTGCTGCTGCACTGGAATCGCTCATTTGCAGGGGCCCACAATCTGGGTGCCAACGTGAAGTTCACCGAGGATCAGCAAATCTCCACCCAGAACCTGGGTACTGATGTGAAGAATTCGGTGTCACGCAAGAATAAGGGACTGGCCGCACAGTTTACCTATAACTTCATGAACCGTTACTATCTGGATTACAACTTTGGCTATAACGGCTCGGAGAATTTTGCCGACGGACACCGCTGGGGATTCTTCCCCGCCTGGTCGGTGGCATGGAACGTCGGTGAAGAGCCCTGGGTGCAGGAACGGGCACCATGGCTTGACATGTTCAAGGTGCGCTTCAGCCATGGCAAGGTGGGCAGCGATGCCACAGGCAGTACGCGCTTCCCCTATCTCTACACGCTGGAGCAGAGTGGCGGTGGCTACTATTGGGGACAGTTCTTCACCAACTATTATGGTGGCGCACGCTATCGTCAGGTGGCTTCTGAAGGCGTCACATGGGAGGTGGCAACGAAGAACGACCTGGGTATTGACCTGGTGCTGTTCCACAACAAGTTCTCGCTCACCGTGGATTACTTTGACGAAAAGCGTACAGGCATCTATCAGGAGCGTCGCTTCCTGCCGACCACCGTGGGTCTGGAGTATTGGGACAGCAATGGTTGGAACTACCCGCGCGCCAATGTCGGTTCGGTGAAGTCACGCGGTATTGACGGTAACTTCCGCTATGAACAGAAACTGGGCGATGTGAGCCTCACTGTGCGTGGCAACATGACCTATTCCAAGAACGAAATTGGAGAATACGACGAGGAGAATAATGTCTACCCTTACCAGAATCAGCATGGTTACCGCGTTAGTCAGGTGCGTGGCCTGATTGCCCTCGGACTGTTCAAGGACTATGACGACATTCGCAACTCCCCAACGCAGACTTTCGGCGCTGTTCAGCCTGGTGACATCAAGTACAAGGATGTGAATGGCGATGGCATCATTGATGATGGCGACGTCTGTGCCATTGGCGCTACTGACCGTCCAAATCTCATCTATGGTCTGGGTATTTCCGTGGCCTGGAAGGGCTTCGACTTCAACCTGCATTTCCAGGGCGCTGGTAAGAGTACATTCATGACCTACGGCAAGAATGTCTATGCATTCAGCGAAGGACAGTGGGGCAATGTGTTCAAAGGCTTGCTGGAGGACCGCTGGGTGGACAGCGAAACTGCTTCATTGCTGGGCTTGCAGCCTCATGAGGACGTGAATGCTTCCTATCCGCGACTGAGCTATGGCGGAAATGGCAATAACTTCCGCAATTCTACCTTCTGGCTGCGCGATGGCCGCTATCTGCGACTGAAGAATCTGGACATTGGCTATACACTGCCCAAGACGCTAGTGAACAAGATTCACTTCCAGAACATTCGCTTCTACATCTCAGGTTCCAACCTGTTCTTCCTTACCAAGAAATTCGACATCTGGGATCCTGAGTCACTGCAGCCACGCGGTGAGGACTATCCTATCACCAAGGCTGTCACCATGGGCATGCAAGTGAATTTGTAGTCTCCAGCCCCGAGAAAGGTTAGTAATTAACAGAACTAAAATTGAACAAGATATGAAACCAAACTATTTGACAAAGCGAGTAAAGGTTGCTGCCTTCTGGCTCTTAGCTATCGTTGCCCCCTTCTCCTGGGGAGGGGTAGGGGCTGGGTTGCTCACCAGTTGTACCGACCTTGATTCCGACAAATATTTCGAGGACCGCAAGACACTGGAAAGTGTGTTCACCGATAAGATCCAGTGTGACCAGTGGTTGGCTCATGCCTATTCCTTCCTCAATGGTTGCAACATTGAAGTGGGTTCAAAGGGAGCAACGGGAGCCGACGGTAGTGCTTGGAATCCATTCAACTTCGATGATGATATGTACTACGGCGACCGTGACAACTCCTTTGGCGACTCCAAGGATGCCGACTACGCTTCGTATAATTCCTTCCACGAAGGCAACTACGACGAGAGCGAGGGCCAGAATGCCTGGGTGCGTTGCTATCAGGGCATCTATCAGGCCTCCATCTTCATCCACAATATCTATCGCAACACTTCAATGAGTGCAGACGAGATTGAAGACTATCGTGGACAAGCCCGTTTCGTGCGTGCCTATTATTACTGGTTGCTGTTACGCAAGTTCGGTCCTGTGCCCATCATGGCCGACGAAGGCGCTGACTATACGCTGGAGTACGACGAGTTGGCTACTCCCCGTTCCACCTACGAAGAGACGGCTACTTATATAGCTTCAGAGATGCTGCAGGCTGCCAAGGAGCTGAAGAACTATACGCGTGACGAGAACAACGTGATGCGCCCCACCATTGGTGCTGCGCTGGCCACCCGTGCCATCGTGCTCACTTATGCTGCGTCGCCCTTGGCCAACGGACAGCTGAAGAACGGACATCATCCCGCGAACGTGACAGACAATGTGGCCCAGCAACTGCGCAATTTCGACGGCACTCCGCTCCTTTCCCTGACGTATGATGAGACCAAGTGGGCCCGTGCTGCCGCCGCCTGTAAGGATGTGATGGACCTGGGCGTCTATCAGCTCTATACAGAACCCTATAATGATGTGGCCAGCGACGACCGGCCCATCTCGGTCATTCCGCCTGCTGATGGTGACTTCTCTGAGAAGAACTGGCCTGAGGGTTGGAAGAACATCGACCCCTATCTGTCGTATCGTAATCTGTTCAACGGTGTGGCCAGTCCCACAGGCAATCCTGAGCTGATTTTCACCCGTGGCAATATTGAGACCAACGACCATGACAACGGCCTGGCCTCGCTCGTCGGTCATTCCATGCCTACATCGCTCAATGGTTGGAATACACACGGCCTGACGCAGAAGATGGTGGATACCTATTACATGAAGGATGGCTCGGATGTGGATGGCATGTACAGGGAGTGGAGAACGCCCGGCGCAACAACCGTTGATAATCCTGGCAATGACCGCAATCGCCCCGAGGGTTTCATCACTCGTAGCGAGATACAGAACAATGTCTATCCTGAAGTGCTGGGCAATCCCACCAGCACCAGTGCAGCTTCCTCGCAGCGTCTGAATGTATCGCATCAGTATGCTGGTCGTGAACCCCGATTCTATGCCTCAGTAGCATACAATGGAACCATTTGGGAGCAGCTGGGTAAGTCATCGGTTACTGAGCATAATGTACAGGTGACATACTATCGCAGTGGTGCTGACGGCTATCGCAACTCCTTTGCCTATCTTCGTACCGGAATAGGCGTGAAGAAGTACTATCATCCCCGCGATTATTTTGAGGCACAGCCCAGTGGCGGCGGCTCCTATGGTCACATCCAGGCCAAGTTCGAGCCTGCCATCCGCTATGCTGATATTCTGTTGCTCTATGCTGAGTGCCTGAACGAGTTGACCGAAGGTCAGACCTACGTGCAGCAGACGTGGCAGGGCGCTGATGTGACTATCACAGGCCGCAATGTTCAGGAGATGAAACGCGGCATCCGCCCAGTACGTATCCGCGCCGGTCTGCCCGACTATACGGCTGATGAATATGCCAGTCAGGACCTTTTGCGTGCCAAGCTGAAGCGTGAGCGCATGATTGAGTTCATGGGTGAGGGCAAACGCTATTTCGACCTGCGTCGCTGGATGGATGCCCCAGTGGAAGAGAACAAGCGCGTTTATGGCCTGAATGTCTTCATGACGTCGCAGAGTAAGGATGAGTTCATGCAAGTCATTCCTGTCTACAATCTCTCAGCTACCTTCACTGACAAGATGTACTTCTGGCCCATTTCCTTTACTGACCTGAAGCGAAACAAGAATCTGGTACAGAACCCTGGATGGAAATACAATGATTAAAAAAGAGCCCTCCCCCTGCCTCTCCATGGAGGGATGGGAGTGGTTACATAATAAAATGAACAAACCATCTAATTAATTCTTAATGAAAATGAAAAGCTGTAACGTAAATAACTATATACTCCCCTCTCTCATAGGGAGGGGCTGGGGAGTGGGTCTGCTGCTCCTCGCCATTCCCTTCTTCACCAGCTGTAACGATGAGTGGAAGGACGAGCAGTACGAGAAGTATATCAGCTTTAAGGCACCGCTCAACGATAATGGCGTGACGGCAGTCTATGTGCCCTATTCGCGTCACAATGACGACGGCTCGCTCATGTATGGCGAGGAAGGAAAATCGTCCTATGACCTGCCCGTCATCGTGGCCGGTACGACCACCAATGGCCGTGACCTCCAGGTGGTAGTGGGCCATAGCGATACACTCGACGTATTGAACTACGAGCGTTTCGGCAGTCCCACCTACCGTCCTGACATCACCGACCTCTATTATAAGGACATGAGCACCTTTGCCGATTATCCTTCTACTGTGTCCATCAAGAGTGGTGAGGATGTGGGCCTGCTGCGCATCAATTTCAACTTCAAGAATATCGACATGGTCGAGAAGTGGGTACTGCCCATTGAGGTGAAGCAAGACGCTGCCTATAAGCCCCATCCCCGCAAGAACTATGCCAAGGCCATGCTGCGCGTTTATCCTTATAACGACTTTTCCGGCAACTACTCAGCCACGACGCTTACGGTGACCAATGCTGCCGACCCGAACAATGCCACTGGCATGGAGACGGCCCGCGGATATGTGGTCGACGAGAACTCAGTGTTCTTCTATATGGGTAATATTGACGAGTCACGCGTGGATCGTCGTTTCTACAAAGTGAAGTTCCAGTTCGTCCCCACCTCGGCTGATGGCATGCAGGGCACGGTAAAGCTGACTGCCGACAATAGTGATAAGAACCTGTTCACCACGCGAGGCGTTCCGCAGTATCGTATTTACGAACAGGCCGACGAGGTGCAGCCCTATCTGCTGCATCACTATGTCATCATCAGCGGCATTGAGTATGACTACACCGATTACACGTCGGTGGAGAACTACCCCATGGTTTACACCGTGAAGGGCATCCTGACACTGGAGCGTCAGCTGAATACTCAGATTCCTAACGAGGATCAGGCCATTCAGTGGTAAGAGTGAGGAGTTAGCAAGTGCCCGAAACTTGAATAAACCGCCAGAATAGAAATATGAGAAGAGTAGTATTTTTAGGTTTCTTTTTGTCCTTTATTACCCTTTGTCCGGCAGAGGTCGCCACCCCCCTTCCTGATGGTGAGGGGCAGGGAAAGCGTCTGTCGCCCGTTGATTACGTGAGCACACTGGTAGGCACATTGTCCAAGCATTCGCTTTCCACTGGCAATACCTATCCTGCAGTGGCGCTGCCCTGGGGCATGAATTTCTGGACGCCCCAGACGGGTCGCATGGGTGACGGTTGGCAGTATGTCTACACGGAAGACAAGATACGGGGCCTGAAGCAGACCCACCAGCCATCGCCGTGGATTAATGACTATGGCCAGTTTGCCGTGATGGCCACCACGGGCAGTCCTGTTTTCAATGAAGACGAGCGGGCATCATGGTTCAGCCACAAGGCAGAGACGGCTACACCTTATTATTATAGTGTCTACCTGGCCGACTGGGATGTGCTGGCAGAGCTGACGCCCACTGAGCGGGCTGCCCTGCTGCGCTTCACTTTCCCAGAGACGCAGCAGGCCAACATTGTGGTCGATGCTTTCGATGGCGGATCTCAAGTGAAGGTCGACGTGGCCCGTCGGCGTATCACGGGCTACACGGTGAAAAACAGTGGAGGCGTACCTGAGAACTTCCGCAACTATTTCGTCATAGAGCTGGACCACGATTTCAGGTTGAGCCAGCAGGTTGATGGCGACCGTCAGGGAGCCGTGGTCACCATGTCCACCCGCAGGGGTGAGCAGGTGACGGCCCGAGTGGCCTCCTCGTTCATCAGTCAGCAGCAGGCCGAGCGCAATCTGCAGGAACTGGGCCAGGGGTTTGCCTTCGAGCGAATCTGCCAGCAGGGCCGCCAGCGCTGGAACGACGTGCTGGGTCGCATTGAAGTAGGTGACTTCCAGTCATCCTCCATCCGTGAGGACGTCGACCATCTGCGCACGTTCTATTCCTGTCTCTATCGCTCAGTGCTGTTCCCCCGTGCTTTCTACGAGATGGATGCCCAGGGCAAGCCTGTTCACTATAGTCCCCATACGGGCAAGGTGTGTCCTGGCTATTATTTCACCGACACAGGTTTCTGGGATACCTTCCGCTCCTTGTTCCCCCTGCTGAATCTGGTCTATCCGGAGATGAGCGTGAAGATGCAAGAGGGACTGGTGAACTGCTACTTGGAAAGTGGCTTCCTGCCCGAATGGGCCAGTCCGGGCCATCGCGGCTGCATGGTGGGCAATAACTCCGCGTCAGTCGTGGCTGATGCCTTCCTCAAGTTATCAGGCGCTTCGGGCTATGACATCGAAACCCTTTGGGAAGCTGTCAAGCACGGAGCCAATGCAGTCCATCCCAGCGTATCCTCTACTGGCCGTCTGGGCTTTGAATACTACAACCGTCTGGGCTATGTGCCCTACGACGTGAAAATCAACGAGAGCGTGGCTCGCACGCTGGAGTATGCCTATGACGATTGGTGCATCTACCAGTTGGGCAAGAAGCTGGGCAAGAAGGCCAAGGAGCTGAAGCCCTTCAAGGAGCATGCCCTGAACTACAGGAATGTGTTCGACCGCGACACCCGGCTGATGCGTGGCCGCAATGAGGATGGTGCCTTTCAGAGCCCGTTCAGTCCGCTGAAGTGGGGCGATGCCTTCACTGAGGGCAATGCCTGGCACTACACCTGGTCGGTGTTTCACGACCCGCAGGGACTCATCCGCCTCATGGGGGGCAAGGATGTGTTTGTGCAGATGCTCGACTCCGTGTTCAGCGTGCCGCCCCTGTTCGATGAGAGCTATTATGGCAGCGTCATTCACGAAATCCGTGAGATGCAAATCATGAACATGGGCAATTATGCCCATGGCAACCAGCCCATCCAGCACATGATTTATCTGTACGACTGGGCTTCGCAGCCCTGGAAAGCCCAGCAGCGCGTGCGCCAGGTGATGGACCGTTTCTATACCTCAGCCCCCGATGGTTATTGTGGTGATGAGGACAACGGTCAGACCTCAGCCTGGTATGTCTTCTCGGCCATGGGGTTCTATCCTGTTTGTCCCGGCTCTAACCAGTACGCACTGGGCACGCCCTACTTCCACCACGTCACTGTCCATCTGCCACAGGGCAAGGACATCCGTATTGAGGCTGACAATGTGCAGTACCCCTATATAGGCCGGATGACCCTGAATGGTCAGCCCTATGACCGCAACTATCTGGAGCATGGCCAGCTGACGCAGGGCGCCGTCATCAGCTATCAGATGCAGGCCCAGCCCAACCAGCAGCGGGGCATCAGCGATGAGGCTGCACCCTATTCTTTTACCAATGAACTGGAGAAATGAAGAACCTACTGCGAAGATGCTTTTCCCTGAGTCTGACTGGTGCGTTCATCGTCACGTCGGCATGGGCACAGAAGACTTTGACTGACTATAGCATTGTTGACGACTGCGAGGTGAAGGTCTCAGGCTTCGAGGCTGATGTCACGCCGTTGTTCGACAAGAACGACCTGACCCTTTTCACTCTGCCGCAGCTTGCTGGCACAGAGGAGATCATACTCAAGGCTCCCCGTCCCTATGTGCTGAAAGGGCTGACGGTGGTGAGTGGCGACGATGCCAACTGCGACCTCCGTCAGCTGCAGCTGTTTGTCTCTGCCGACGGACAGGAATGGCGCTCCGTGCGCACCTTCACCCTGACATTCAATCAGCGTTTCCGTGAGCGGCTCATCAACGGTGGCCCCAGCGGCGGCTTTGCCTGGTTCAAGCTGGTGCTTAAACAGGCCTCGGCTGATGCCGGCGTGCGCATTGCTGACATCCAGTTGCTTGGCTATCCTCAGACCGACGATGAGAATCTGGCCACTACCGCCAATGGCACCATCACAGGCTCCGCCAAGGCCCGCTATATGGATCGTCTCATCGATGGCGATGCAGCAACGATGGCCGAGATTCCCAGTGCCGACCGTCAGGAGATTGACAACTTCGACGGCCAGACGCGCTACAACGGGCTGTTGAACACGTGGTTCCAGTACGAGTTCCAGCAGCCCACGACCATCACCGGCTATGCGCTGGGCATGACCTCACTGGCCTATCAGGACCGGCGCCCCAACTGCTGGGAGCTGCTGGCCTCCAACGATGGGCAGCAGTGGGTCACCCTGGATGTGCAGCACAATGCCCTCTCCCTGAGTGTTGACCTCTATGAGCAGCGTTACAGGCTGGGGGGCACGGGCACGCATGCTGACTATGCCGACGTGGCCGACCGCATGCTGGAATTCTGTGAGCAGAATCTGGAGCGCCGGCAGGGCACTAGCGGCATCTACTGGATTGCCGACTGGGCCCAGGATGCCTCCAAGCGGAATGAAGACTGGGGTGGCTATTGGTGGGCGGCCCATGCCATCGATAATTACTTGGATTGCTACAACCGCACCCATCAGGGGCTGAAGCTCACCAAGCTGTCGCAGCTCATCATGGGCACCCGGGAGCGCAATGGCAACACACTCATCAATCATTTCTATGATGATATGGAGTGGATGGCCCTGGCCTTGCTGCGTGGCTGCGAGGCCAACGCCAACTTCAGCCGGCAGTATATGAACCAGGTCACCTTGCTCTTCAACGATATTATCGGCGGATGGAGCAATGTCGACGGCGGTGGCATCCACTGGAACAAAAATGTGACGGGCGACGGCGCTGGCAAGAACGCCTGCTCCAATGCTCCGGCCATGATTCTGGCTGCCCGGCTCTACCAGACCACTGGCGAGCAGAAGTATCTGGACTGGGCTTTGCGCATCTATGAATACATGCGCGACCACAGCCGCTTCCCTGATGGCGTGGTGAAGGACACCCCGCAGAACAACAACCACGAAGTCACCTTCTCCTATAATCAGGGAACCTGGGTGGGCGGACTGCTCGAGCTGTACAAGATTACGGGTGAGGAGCATTATCGCCAGACGGCCACCGACCTGCTTGATCTGCTGCTCTTTGGCAAGTGGTATTCGCCCAAAGGCATCATGAACGAGCGCCAGAACTACAACCAGGACGATGGCGGCATGTTTAAAGGCATCTTCATTCGCTACCTGACGCAGTGGATTCTGTCAGGCAAGCTCAGTCAGGAGCATCAGTTCCGCTACACCAAGTGGCTGCTCGAACAGGCCCGCTCAGCCGAACTGGCTGCGCTGAACAAGACGTGGTTCGTCATCAACCCCTACTGGACTCAGCAGTACAATATCAATAATGATGTACACGACACGTCACGCCAGCAGACCGGCATGATGCTCATGGAAGCCGTCGACGAACTGCGGCGGGCAGGAGTCCTGAATCCCGACTATTCCCTGAAAAGTCCCGCTTTCGGCCAGCCCTATCGCTATTACCGTCTGGTCATCACCGAGACGCAGGGCTCACACGATGTCATGCTGGGCTCATGGAAACTGTTGGGAACAACCTCTAGTGCCATCCTCACCCCTCAGCGCCTGCCCGATACTGATACTATTTATAGTCTCTCGGGGCTTCGGGCCACATTGTCCAGCAACCTCTATATCAAGAACCATAAGAAATACGTCAAGAAATGAAAGCCCTACTATCCGTCCTCATAGCCTGTACCCTGAGCGCTGGCTCAGCTTTTGCCATCAGTGAGACCGCCCAGAGAAACCTTGAGCGCGCCATCCTCATGACCGACGCCACCATGGAGAAATCCTTCTCGGGTGGAACATCCGCCATGCGCATGTACGACACCTACAACCTGCGCACGCAGCAAGGCAGCGGCGTGGCCGATGTGTGGCCCTATACGGCCGCACTCGAAGCCCATTGCTCCGTGCTGGAGGCGCTCAGCATGGTCAAGGACAGTGCCCCCCAGCTCTATGCTGACAACTACGAGCGCTTTGTCACCCGGCTGAAGCAGCTCTTCCTGGCCCTCGACTACTACCGCGGCACCTATACTCTCAGGTCGTATGCCCAAGTCCGCAGCTGGAGCATCTACGGTGTACATCGCGGCGGGTCGAAAGGCACTGCTGCCGTCACGGGAATAGAGAACGTCTACGATGACCAGATGTGGATATGCCGCGAGCTGGTGCGTGCCTATAAGCTGACGGGCGACAAGGACTATTTGGAGAAGGCCGAATATCTGGCCAACTACTGCATTGATGGCTGGGACTGCTGCCCCGATGCCAATGGCCAGGACTATGGTGGCATCACCTGGGGGCCTGGCTACAACTCGAAGCACTCCTGCTCCAATGGCCCCATCATCCAGCCCCTGGTGTGGCTCTATGAGATTTATAAGTCCGACGATGAGCCTGCCGACCTGCGCTTTTTCTATATCCTCCCCGACGGCACCCGCACGAACGAGATGCGCCGCCACAGCGATGTCTATCTGGAGATGGCGAAGAAAGTGTATGCCTGGCAGAAGGAAAAGCTACTCAACAAGAGCACAGGCGTTTATTGGGACATGCTGGGCGCCGTGACAGGCGAGATAAAATATGTGGGTGAGGGCCGCAACAGCTATCGTGACCATGTCGACTCCCATGGCCCTTCAGGCACTGCCTACACCTATAACACCGGCACGATGCTGGCCGGCACCGCCGAGCTCTATCGTGTGACGGGCCAGGCTGATTATCTGACCGATGTCAACGAGCTTTCGCAGAGCAGCTGGCGCCAGTTCGCCAAGGGGAAACGAATGAACGGTGTGGTCTACTATGAGTGGCCCACCGACCCGAAGGCTGAGGAGGGCTTCAATGCCTGGTTCGATAATGTGCTGATGCGAGCCTATGTTGACGCAGCTCCTTATAATACGACCGTCTACAACGGCAAGACCTATGCCCAGAATGCGCTGTCGTCCTATCAGCAGAACCTGGACTATGCCTTCGAGCATTACAACCAGCAGAACATGCTGCCCATCAATCTGCTCAATGGCTGGGAAGTGAGCACGGGAAATGCTGATGTCACCAAGGGCTTCCACCAGCTGGCTTTCGCATCCGAGTATGCCATGCTCGCTGTGTGGCAGCTCAGGCAGGACCAGCAGCCAGAGAACATCAGCCATACAAATATCAGTAGCCCAGCAGGCGTCTTCTACGACCTGCTGGGCCACCGCGTACCCCCGACGCAACTGAAGAAGGGCATCTATATCCGTCAGGGTCAGAAAGTCAGTATCAAGTAGGCCCGCTAAGCCCGCCCTCTTCCTGTCTTTCAAGTTAGCGATGTCGTTGCTAGCTTGAAATTATCGTTCTATATGTTCAATGCGGAGCTTCAGTAGTCCGGCGGGAACACGAACCTCCACCACATCGCCCTCTTTCTTTCCAAGCAGCGCCTCACCGATAGGCGACTTGATGGAAATCTTGCCCTCACGGATATTTGCCTCGTGCGGGCTGGCCATGGTGTAAGTCATCTTATTGTTGTTGGCCATATTCGTCATCTCCACCTTGCTGAGCAGCTGCACGGTGCCGTCGCTCAGTTTTGAAGTGTCGATGACGCGTGCGTTTGCCAGCACCCGCTGCTTAAAGCGAATCCTGCTCAGCAGTCGTCCCTGCTCACGCTTGGCGGCATGGTATTCAAAATTCTCGCTGAGGTCGCCCTTGTCGCGGGCCTCAGCGATGGCCTCTCTCACCTGAGGCAGTTCAACGCTCTCCATCTGATGGAGCTCAGCCACGAGCTTGTCGTAGCCTTCCTGTGACATGTATTCCATTTCCTTACTATCCCATTGGATTGCTCCCACATGCTTTTCGCGTGCAAAATTACAATTTATATTTCTAATAGCCAAATCTTGTCCTATCAATCCTAACAATTTTGCACTTACAATTTTGCATTCACAAGGCTTGCGGTATAAATAATTGTTTAAAAAATGTTGTGATTCTGTTTTTTTTCGTATCTTTGTAGTCAATATTTGATAATTCTGTATAGGGTTACCTAAAACGTAAGATCTATGGCACAGTGGCAAAAGATAAAAATACAACGAGAGAATGGGGATATTGTTGATGCTCAGGCTCCCATTATTGTCTCTGCTAGTAGGAGTACAGATATTCCTGCTTTCTATTCAGATTGGTTCTTCCATAGACTTAAAATTGGCTATTCTGCTTGGACAAATCCGTTTAATGGGGTAAGAAGCTATGTGTCATATCAGAATACTCGCTTTATCGTGTTTTGGTCAAAGAACCCTCGTTCATTGCTCAAACATCTTGATTATCTGAAAAAGCGAAATATTGGTTGCTATATTCAATATACGCTCAATGATTACGAGAAGGAGGGCTTAGAACGTGGCGTGCCGAAACTTTCAGAACGTATAGAAACATTTAAGCGGCTAGTAGATAGATTGGGAAAAGGACAAGTGATTTGGCGTTTTGACCCATTGCTATTGGCGGATGATATCTCTATTGATGCATTGCTTACCAAGATTGAGCACATCGGAGACCAGTTACAAGGCTATACGGAGAAACTTGTGTTCAGCTATGCCGACATTCTGGGCTATCGAAAGGTGAAAGCCAATCTTGAAAAGAACCATATCCCGTATCATGAATGGACAGAACTGCAGATGCTGGAATTTGCAGAACGACTTGCCGAGCTGAACAAGAAGTGGGGATATAACCTTGCCACATGTGGCGAGAAGGTGGACTTACAGCAGTTTGGCATAGAGCACAACCACTGCGTTGACGATGCACTTATTATCCGATTTGCATATGAAGACAAGAGACTGATGGACTTCCTTAAAGTCAAGACATTCCCAATGCCTGTACCCAATCTCTTTGGCGAATCAGAGTCTTTGCCAGAGGACGCAATCCTTCTTCCCAGCAACACATACGCCACCCATGGAGATAATCGTGACAAAGGCCAACGACAGTTTTGCGGGTGCATCGTCAGTAAAGATATTGGGGAATATAATACTTGCCCTCATTTGTGTGAGTATTGTTATGCGAACGATAGCAAAAAACTTGCTATTGCAAATTGGAAGCAACATTCGGCAAATAAGAATTCTGAAACGATTACTGGTAAGTGATGAAAAAGGTAGCGAACTTTATAAATACAATTGACGGAACTTGGTATATTAAATATTGTGATGGTACTCAAAAAGAAATAGATGATTTACCATTAGAGTATGAAGAAATAGGTGAATCAAGGGAAGTTCCACCGTTAGGTGTTGAATCCCGTTGGAATTTTAATGATGGCTTATGCCCAGTAAAGATTAACGGGAAATGGGGATTTGTTGACTCATTTTTTTCGGTTGTCATATATCCCCAATTTGATTTGGTTGGGGAGATACAGACATGGAAAGGTGCTTGTTGGCAACCTGAAGAATATTCGCATTTAATAAAATGGAATAATGGAACATGTAAAGTTCAAATAGACGGAAAAGAAGCCGTGATAGATGAAAGGGGAGAAATCCTTTCCAATTACGAATCTGCTATTCGCATAGCAGACAACATATCTTTTAATGAGATTATTAGAATCGCAAAAGAAAACCTTCCAACAGAATTTCGCAGATGCCCTTGGACATATCCTGGTTTAAA
Organism: uncultured Prevotellaceae bacterium; assembly: GCA_946541275.1. GTDB lineage: Bacteria > Bacteroidota > Bacteroidia > Bacteroidales > Bacteroidaceae > Prevotella. The sequence continues at coordinate 11,312 of CAMNJH010000010.1, read as the reverse complement.
TCATGGTACGGCTGTCTTAGATTCCAATGAGCAGTGTTGCGCTTACTTGGCCGCTTATGGCTCAATGCATCAGGCAAAAATCAATGAGGTATTAAGTAAAATAAGCTACAATGATTTATTAAATTCCGATATTCAAATCATTGACTGGGGGTGTGGGCAAGGATTAGCAACAATCTGCTTGTTAGATTTCTTTAAGGCTAATGATATCAGCCTAAATTTTGTTCAAAAAGTTGTATTGATAGAACCATCTCAAACAGCCTCCTATAGGGCAAAGCTCCATGTGGAGGCCTATTTGAAAGATACAACAAAGATTGGCATTGTTGAGAAATACATTGATGACGTAACCGTAGAAGAGATCGAGTCCAATCACCCCGTGACAATTCATTTATTTTCTAACATATTAGATATTCCATCAATTAACTTGTCGCAACTTGCCAATACTATCAAAACAAACTTAAACGGATTACACTATTTTTTTTGCTGGGGGCCTTTAAACTATGGCAATACGAGGATTGATGCCTTTTGGAGTTATTTCAGCGAAGCAAATCCGGTATTCTCTAATGTCCATTCAAAACAAGAATATGACAAAGAAGGGCGGTTGACCAATACTTATAGTTATACTGCCAAAAATCGAGTGTTCAAAGTAAATGGCGGCGAGTGTGAATTGATTCTTGTAGACTATTTCAAGCCAAAGCAATTTCATGCTGCTTACCAGCTTGATGGGGTTAGAAAGGCACTTGTTGGCATAGAGAAAGAAAAACTTCAGCACTTATACCGGCATCTATCTGATTTTGAAGTCCAAACCCCTTTCGATATAGGTGCAAGTGTTTATGAAGATGTTCATCCAATTTTGGCCGTGCTGAACAATATAGTTACAAGAGGACTTCCGACAAAGGCAAGCCCGTATATTGAAGAGGTTTTTAAAGTATTTGGAAATATCCAAGAAAAAGACAATCTTGGAGGTATCTCCTATCGTATAGACGAATTGAATGACGAGGATCTTTTCTTAGCAATGCACCTTGTTGATTCGAGGTGGAACGTCACACTTGACAACTATAATTGCAAGGTTCTTGAAAGTGAGCTGGAAAAAACATATATCACTGAGAAAGCACCAACGATACTTCGTCAGCTTCTACAGCCACAAAGACCACTAGTCTCTATTAGTAACAAATCTGTTAACTATTCTCAGCGTGTTGATTTTGCGTTTGAATTTCCGTATCCGACAAAGGATAGAAATGGTGTAGATTTTCATGGTTGCGTGGTGGAGTTGGATGGAGAAAGATATCATTCCGACATAGCTCAACAATTGGCCGACAAACAACGTGATGAGGTTCTTGCAGCCTCTAATTGGTATTTATTTAGGTTTAAGGAAAGTGAGGTAGAGAAAGCCTACAAAGAGTATAATCACTTAGGAAGCGAATATGTTTGTAATTGCGAAAAGGTATATAGGAAAGAGTTTGATGCTGAGTGGGTTAAAACTCTACAGTTAACATTATGCCCTATTGCTATTGCAAGAATGGAAAAGACCATTTTGGAGGCTCTAATGACGAGCCAACTAAGTATTAACACAAGTTCGTGGAACGTTTTGGTTAAGGAACATGATGTGCCTTGTGCGGCTATAGCCTTTGAGGAGCTTTGTGAAATGTTCAACAGACTCACGCGATTGAGCGCAGACTATAGTAATCTAAAGTTTCCTCATGTTAATTTAACTATTATTAGTACGAAAGAATTTGCAGATTCCCCACTGCACCTAGACAATAAAGTAATTGTTGATGAATATCGTTCAAACAAAGAATACGACATGGTAATAGACACTGCCATGTTGCGTAGAAGTGGATTGGAAAAAATAGATTTTGCAGATTATAAATGCAAAAACAAATGTTATTTTAATGTGCGTTCTTCTCATTATCATCGTAGCGTAAGAAAAATATATACTTCTGATAGGATTCTATATAAACCCATTGCAGTTCCTAACTCTCAAGGACGATATGATGTGGTAGAAGAAAGCGTTGGTTACCTGCATTATTTCTTACAACTTATCTTCCGAAAAAAGAACTTCAGACCAGGACAAATTCCAATCTTGAATCGTGCCTTACAATATAAATCAGTAATTGGTCTTTTGCCGACAGGTGGCGGTAAATCGCTGACTTACCAGATTGCAGCTATGCTTCAACCTGGCATCACCTTGATTATTGACCCCTTACGTTCACTGATGAAAGATCAGTTTGATGGACTAATAAATACAGGCATAGACAGTTGCTCATACATCAACTCGTCAATTGAAGTTCCTGAAAGTATTAAAGGACAAGGAACTGACGCAATAAAAAAATATAGGAGAGAGGAACGCGAACGCAGATCAAGACGATTGGAAAAGTCGGAGATTCAATTTATGTTCTTGTCTCCAGAGCGGCTTTCAATATTGGACTTTAGAGAGCGCTTAAGAAATATGCAAGATACAGGAGTATACTTTGCATACGGTGTTATTGATGAAGTGCATTGTGTATCTGAATGGGGACACGACTTCCGATTTCCTTATTTACATTTAGGGAGGAACCTTTACAAGTACGTGCTCCCAAAATTGCAAGAAGAAAATGATGCGAATAATCATATACCTCTTTTCGGACTGACGGCAACAGCATCATTTGATGTGCTTGCTGATGTAGAACGTGAATTGTCAGGGAATGGAGCATTTCCATTAGATGCAGGAACTATAGTAAGAGAAGGCGATACCAATAGATTGGAAATACAATATAAAATAGTTTCTATTCCTGTTACATTCCCATGCAAAGATGGGGATGGCTCTATCAGGCAGGATAGATGTAAATGGAGTGTTTATGATGCCAAGAAAGCGCATTTAGACAACCTAATTACTCAACTTCCGCATTATATGGGAGAGTTGTTAACAGATGGTGCCATTCAGACAATAGAAAACGGATACACAAATGGACCTAGGGCAGACGGTAGAGAAATAACACCACTGCAAACCAAGATTCCAAAGGACTTTCTCGTATCAGATGTTTCATATGATTATGGTGGTATTGTGTTTTGTCCTCACAAAGACAATACTGGTATAGCTGTTTTTACGAATCAAACAGAAATAAAAGAAAAGCATCCTGACACACAAATAGGCACATTTGTGGGAAGTGGTGATGATGAAGGTGATAATGAGCAAGAAGCTAAACGTGAAGAAGAGTCATTCGCTAACCTTGAATTGTTTCGTAAGAATAAAATCCCATTGATGATTGCCACAAAGGCCTTTGGCATGGGCATAGATAAACCGAATGTTAGATATACTATAAATCTAAACTATTCAAGTTCTCTTGAAAGCTTTGTTCAGGAAGCGGGCCGTGCAGGACGTGATCAACGAATGGCTTTGTGCGTAATCATGTTATCAAAATACCAGATAGCCAGAGTTAAGCCAGAATCAGCATATTATAGCCACTTTAAGAACAAATGGTTTAATATCAATGAAATCTCAGAATTTTCTGGGATAGCAGGTGTTCCTGAAGATGATATTGAAGTTTGCAATGAGAGTTCAGACCTCGTTAAACTTAAATGCAAGCAATGTGGTAAATCATGTGAACGATTTGAACGGAATTGTTGTTCTTATCGTTGCTCAAAAGATAGGTGCTCATATCGTGATGAGAACTGCAATTTTGAATGTGAACATTTGTCCACATGCCAATTAGCACAGATTCCAACAGATGACAGATGGAATCGCTATGAGCATCTTGAGATTTATAAGACAAAATATGATTTCATAACACCGGAGAATTACGAATTTTTGAATGCTGATTATGAAACGGTAATGTATTTCTACAACAATAACTTCAAAGGTGAATATCTTGAAAAAAAGTGTATGCACCAACTATTAAGTGAAAGAAATGTAGAAGTGGCCGTTGGAGATGATAAGAACCATATTACGAATACACTATCAGGGTTTCTCACGACATTAGAATCTGTACATGTGGGTGAAAAGATAGTTTCTTATATCTCTTATAATAAAATAGAAAAGGCAGATATTTCAAAAGCTATATACCGTATGTGCTGCATTGATTTGATTGATGACTTCACACAAGACTACAATAATCATCGTTTTAGGATTGTTTCACATAAGAAAGCGGACGGTCATTATTATCAGGCCCTTGAGAATTACTTAAGACGTTATTATTCTGCCGAAAGAGCAGCAGAACTAATCAAAGAAGTTCCTAATTACCCAACAAAAAGCGATAAGGAAATACACAAATGTCTCGCTTTTTTAACACACTTCATATATGAAAAGGTTGCTGTTAAAAGAAAACGCGCAATTGATGACATGTTCACTTTTTGTGTTCATGGCATTGATGACAGCAAGGACTGGAAGGATATAAATGAAGAACTAAAAGATGAATTGTATTTCTATTTCAATTCGAAATACGCAAGGCGAGGCTATGCTACAGAGAAAGGATACGGCTACTCTCTTTTAGACGATACCGAAGAGGGAAGAACGGTATCAAAGGAACATTTGTTCAAGTATATGCTTGTTGTTGACAATCGGTGGATAGCAGATAATTCTGAAGCGGGTTCAACACAAATTGACAATGCAAAACATTTGTATGGTGCTGTTCGGTTGATAAGGCGATATGTGCCTGAAGATAATCCTGTCATAAATTTATTAGGAGCATTCTGTTTAATGTTTCTAGGAACTAATAACAACCCTTTGCTGCAACGTGAATTGGAAAACTTGTATGTAGATGGTATGGCAAAGTTCCGCGACAAAACAGAGCGAAAAGAGTTTTGGAAAGATATATTTACGGATTTTAATAAGAATGATTATGTTACTGCCTATTTCAACAAGAATGGTGATACTCTTAAATCTCTGGTACAGTTGGAAATCCATAAGAAAGAATTAGCAAATATAAAGAACAAATATACAATATAAATATGGAAGAAAGAATAAACCAAGCATTAGTGCAGCTAGAGAATGATTTGCAAAATATATCTTCTGCGAGAGAACAAATCGAGAAGACTGTAGGTGCAAGTGTAGAACTTCAGAAAGCCGTTACTGAATATGTTACGTCCGTCAGGAATCTGTGTGTGACGCTGAAAGGCAGGGAAAAGACTTTAAGGGAAAAGGAGGACTCGTTAGGCCAAGACGTGGAGTCTGCAATTGCAGATATTGAGCAGACTTGTTCTACACTGATTGCTACATTTAATGCTAATATTGCCCAAGCAACGACTTTATTTCAAACTGGAACTGAAGCAACGTTGGGTATTTTTGCAGACGAAAACAACAAGTTGGCAGAACACGTTAAATGTTTGGATAGTTTACGAGATCAAACTGGAAAGGCAACGGAAGAAATCCAGCATCTTAAAGATACTCTTGCTCAAATATCTAAAGATTTAAAAGAATCACAAGACGAACAGGATAAGTCTCTGAACGATATTCAACAAAAAGTGGCAAATTTGCCCTCTCAGGTGCATGAAGAAGCATTGGCTGTAATTCAAAATGTTAAAACCTCTGAGACGACAATTATAGATTCTGTCAATAATGCCATATCTAAAGCAAACGAAATAATTGATACAGCAAGAGGTATATCATCTAATTTGGATGGTGTTAATACTTTATGTCAGAATATCAACTCTTCTATTATTTCTTCAACAACAAATCTAACCAATGTAATAACAGGGGCAAAGAACGATGTAGATAATAAACTATCTGAAGAAGCTGGAATATTAGACTCAAATATTGCAAGTGTAAAATCCTTATGTGAAAGCATCGAATCTTCTGTTGAGAGTTTTTCTGGGCAGATTACATCAGCCATAGATTTGTTGAAGAATAATGAACAGCACCATTTTGATTCTATCGTCAGAGAATTGGAAGAACAGGAAAAGCGCCTTAACACGGAATTCGATGTAGTGAGAAAGCAAAACAAGTTATATTCTATTGTTATTATTGTCTTACTCATTGTGATTGGATGCTTAATTTGTTTCAATGGAAAAATATAGAGTGGAGGTGACGGATAATTACTTGATCAGCGAGGCAATGGGTGATATATCTGGAAGTGCGAAAGAAGGGCGGACGTACCGAGTGAGGGACTATAATAAGGTGAACATGTTCAGTTCAAGAGCATACTTCACAGATGATACTGTGCTGACGTTTGTTTGTGCAGAGTCTTTTATTGATAATCTTGACATGACGATGAATCTTTTGAAATGTGTCAACGAGTATCGGCTTTCAGGATTCGGTAGCAGGTTCAAACCATACTCTAACTATACTTATGGCATACTTTAGGCAAAGTGTAGACATACCTTAAGCTTCTTCTGTGCTTACTCATGAGTGTGCCAAAGCTAGGGAAAGGCGGGTAGGCGAACGAGTTCGGTAATGGAAGCAGGATTAAATCAGCCTATAATCAGGCCGAAGGCAGACAGGAACGGTTGACACTGTAATAAGACAACGTATAAAAACGTTATAGAAATACACGATATGACGAAAGAGGACATACTGAGGTTAAGAGATACGGCAGAACAGACACGAGTACTGTTTTTTGATAAGCAAAGCTGCAGAGCCGAGCGCAAGGATCGTGTGACTCGCGATAACAAGTATGACGTGAGCTGCGATATGGTGGCATAAAGCAATACTCGAAGGTCAAGGGCAGATACTTGATTCATATCCGAGACAATAGCATAAGAAACAAAACGTTATTGTAATAAAGAAAAACGAAATATGACAGAAAAGAATGACATAATGGTTAATGGACAGCAGAAAGAATTGCTGTTTCAGGATGCCTGTACCATCATTGATCAGGCACAAGAGGAAGCCTATCGTCAGGTGAATGTGACACTGATAAAACGCAATTGGCTGTTGGGAATGAGAATTCAGCATGAGGTGTTGAAAGACAAGAGGGCAGATTATGGCGAACAAGTGGTGAAGAATCTGTCAAAACAACTGACGATTAAATATGGGTCAGGTTATTCCCGTAATAATTTGTATAGGTTTATCGCATTTTATAAGTCGTTTCCTGAAATTTTCCATGCAGTGAATGGACCATCTGAAATTGTCTCATCACTGACGGGACAATCTGAGAAAGTCCCTTCACTGACGGGATTATTAGAAGGAATAGACATCTTTGATATAATGAAGCCTGTATATCCATTGAAGTTATCATGGACTCATTATAGCATTATACTACAGGACTCAAGTCTGGATGCACGTCGTTGGTATGAACAGGAAGCTGCACGGGAAATGTGGGGTACTCGTACGCTGCAACGTAACGTGAGCAGTCAGTATTATCATCGGCTGCTGAAGTCGCAGAACAAGGCTTTGGTACATGATGAGATGGTGAAATTGACTTCGCCACTGCAAGACCGTTTGGAGCATTTAAAGAATCCTGTAGTGGCTGAGTTCCTGGGATTCAAGAACAGGACTGACTATACGGAGAGCGAATTGGAACAGACCATCATCGACCACCTAATATCGTTCTTGATGGAGATGGGCAAAGGCTTTGCATTGGTTGACCGTCAGAAACGTATTCATACGGAGAAAGAGGACTATTACATTGATATGGTCTTCTATAACTATAATTTGCGCTCGTTCGTCTGGATTGACCTCAAAACGACCAAGCTTTGCCATCAGGATGTGGGGCAAATGGATATGTACGTAAGGATGTACGACGAACTGATGTGTCCGCAGGGGCATAATCCGACTATTGGTCTTATATTGTGCGCTGACACGGATGACGACGTGGCCCACTACTCTGTGTTGAACGGCAGCGACCAGCTCTTTGCTGCCAAGTATCTGACATATATGCCCAAGCGGGAAGACCTACGCCGCGAGATAGAACAGCAGAAGGAGTTTTTCCGGTTGCAGCATAAGGATTAACCATGCTGATGGCAATGCCGTACACCTGTATAACTATATCATTTCATTCCTGACCAGGAATTTTCGCAAGAGGCAAGTGGAAAAGGTAATGGTTTGGAAACTTCTTGTCTTCATCATTCTGCTTTGTCTCAATATGTCAAATAATAAGTTCAAAGATAGTTATAATTAATGAAATCTCCAGATGAAATGAGAAAATGTTTACGGGAGCCTGGTGTCCTGACATCATGAGTTGGTCACACTGAAGGCCAGCATGGTGAGGTCGTCGTTTTGCTCGGCACCTTCGCGGAACAGCTCGGTGTCGGCCTTGAGGGCCTCGATTATGTCGCGCGCACTTTGAGAAGCGTGCGACGTCATCAACTGGATGATGCGATTCTCGCCATATTGCTCTTGCTGGCCGTTCTCTGCCTCGTTCAGACCGTCGGTGTAAAGCAACATCATACTGCCGATGGGTAAGTTCATTTCTTCGCCCACATATTCCAGGTCGGGCCAAAGTCCGATGGGGGCATTGGTCTCCTTGACGTTGAGGAAGGTGTATTGTCCTTCGGCATTTCCGATGATGGGCGGATTGTGGCCGGCATTACAGTATTCCAACCGGCCTTGTTTCAGGTCATACATGCAGATAAACATGGTGACAAACATACCCATCTCGTTGCTCTCTGACAGTTCGGCATTCAGTCGTGTGGCGATCTTTGCAGGTGTCTTCCCCATCATTGCCAGTGTGCGGAATCCGCGCGTGGCTATCGCCATGAAGAGCGATGCAGGCACACCCTTACCGCTGACGTCGCCAATGCAGAAATAAAGCATGTCATCTTTCCGAAGGAAGGTGTATAAGTCGCCACCCACCTCCTTGGCGGGTGTCATCGAGGCATACATGTCGATGCCCTCCACACTGGGGAACACGCTTGGCACCATCGACATCTGAATGTCGCGGGCAATGCGCAGTTCACTCTCCATGCGCTCTTTGGCGGTGGTGGTCTCTTCTAGTTGGTTGTAGGCCGTTTTCAAGTCGCTGTGAGCCTTTCTCAGACGGGCTCCCACGCGATGGCGTACAATGATGTAGATGATGAGGAGAACGACTATTGCGGCCATACCAATGAGTAGACCGATATGGCGCTGGCGAATGTATCGCTCGTTCTCTGCGGTCATCTCCAGTTCCTTCTGGTGTACCGCCGCCTCTTCCCGGGCTTCGGCGCTGCGCGAGAGGGTGATGGCCGAGTCGAGCCGTTCTGTGATGCTCATGCTCACGGCAAGGGCAGTGTCTATACGACCGGCCTTCAAATTGACTTCATACTTTCTAAGGTGCATTTTCTGTATCATCTCCAGCGAATAACGTGTGCCGTACTCCTTCAGCAGTTCATCCATGCTTTCGAAGTTGTTTGCGGCGTCCTGCCACCGTCCTGCCAGTCGCAGATAATCGCTGGCCAGAAGCTTGCCTTCTGCCGTCTGAAAGAACTTTGACTGGCAGAACTCCCTATAGGCCTCGGCGGCTTCGTCCTTGTGCCCCAGCCCCTCTAAGGCTCTGGCCAGATAGATGTTGTAGCGTGCCCATTGCTTTTCGGCATAGTCGGGGCGTGCGTCATCCTGCTTTTCATATCCTTCGATCAGTTGGCTCATGCGCTCCAGCCATGGACAAGCCTTCTCATAGTCGCCCATTTCCAGGTAGTTGTAGCTGATGTTGGTGACGCCGATGATAGCATCGCGGTAACTAGTGGCATAAGGGTGTCTCTTGATAAAGTCCAAATGGGTGCTATAGGCTTCTTCCAGACTATTGTCGGTTTTGTCATCACTCAATCCAAGACGGCTCTGACAGCAACCGATATAGATGAGCATATTGGTGTATTCGCTCGTCGTGTCGCACCCCAGACTTTTCAACCGTTCTGTGGCGGGAACGGCCATCTTCAGGGCGCCTTCATATTCAGTCCATGTAGTCAAAAGTCCCGTCAGACGGTTGGCAATGCCGGCATACACCCGCAAGTCTTCCTCGTTGGTAGAGTTCTCCACTGCGGCGATACCCGTCTTCCAGTACAGCTCGGCCATGCGCTTTTGCATCATCCGGTCGTATGCATAGCCCAGCCAGTAGCAGGCCTTTCCCTCGGAGAAACCTCCCAGCGGTTTGAAACTGTCCACAAGCTCTATGATGCGCGTGTAGTCCTTGTTCAGATAAGCCGCATAGACCATGTCCTCTGCTTCTCTGTTCAGCCTTTCCCGTTCTTTGGAGTTGCCTCCGCATCCTGACAGGAACAAGGCGGCGTAGCAGAACATCAGCGCAGCTGCCACCATTCTCAACAGATTCTTTTTCATCTTTTTTCTCCTTTTATTATACAATCGCCTGCAAAGTTAGTAAAAAATGCTAAAAAAGCCGCGTTTCACCCCATTTTTAACCTCTTTTGGGTGATGGCATTTGTCAGATTCTTGTAGGATAGACCTTATCATCAAACTTATATTTTGGCGCAGAATTCTTCCAAAGTTACGAAAAGTCGAGCGCAGAACAAAACAAATTCATTTGTTTTTTATGCCAAGCATAGTAAGTTCGCGTCTTCAAACGCAAAGTTACGAAAAGTCGAGCGCAGAACAAAACAAATTTATTACCATCTTACCAGATGGTCTTGGTTCGTATCTGCCGTCAAAATTGTAGAGTCCGCCAAAGAGGTAGGCATGAATAATGTGGATTTGAGAATCATTCAGGATGGAGTATCTATCCAACAACCAACGAGAACCTTAGCCCAAGGGCATTGGCAATCAGCATGAACGTAGAGAGCTGCATGTCCGTCTGTCCCTGTTCGAGTGCAGAAATGTACTCACGTTTCTTTCCGATACGCTCGCCCAACTGCTGCTGGGTCAGCTTCTGGCGCTTGCGCTCATCGCGCAACAACTCGGCATAGTACCAAGCTTTGGCCTTAGCCTCAAACTCCTCACGGCTTGGTGTCCCTTTTTCGCCATACGTTTCTGCTAAATGTTTTGAACCAGTTTTCAACCCGGCCAGTTTCTTTTCGTCAAGCTTTATCATCTTCTTGTCCTCCCTGAATATATTTGTTCAAAATCTGACGGGCGGTTTCAATCTCGCCCTTATATTGCTTGGTGCTCTTTTTCAAGAATGAATTCAAGAAAAGCACCTGTTTACTCTCCATGAACGAAACGGAATCAACAGCAAATACTATCGTGCGGTGCTCGTTGTTACCCAAAGATATTCGTGCCTCATAGAATTCTGTTCCTTCTAGATTCTTCACGAACTTCTTATTGACCACATATTGGGTTTTTATAATCGTCTCCACGTAGTCGTACTTCGCCTTAGTCTTTGCATCAAGGCTAGTGTAGTATTCATCGTACTCCGCAGAGTGGAAAGTTTCTCTTATATCTTCGTTCATACCGCAAAAGTAATATATTTATTCCTAATTGCCAAATATTTTGGAAGAAAAATATTCTTTCACATGCACACAGGTACCCTCTGTGT
>CAMNJH010000009.1 GCA_946541275.1 uncultured Prevotellaceae bacterium | reverse complement strand
CCGCCCTGATGGAGCTGCCCGTGAAGTTCATCTGGACCCACGATGCCTTCCGCGTCGGTGAGGATGGTCCTACCCACGAGCCTGTGGAGCAGGAAGCCCAGATCCGCCTGATGGAGAAGCTGAAGAACCACCACGGCAAGAACTCGATGCTCGTCGTACGTCCTGCCGACGCCGAGGAGACCACCGTCTGCTGGCGCATGGCCATGGAGAACGTCGACACCCCGACGGCCCTTATCTTCAGCCGCCAGAACATCGAGAACCTGCCCGAAGGCAATGACTACAGTCAGGCCCAGAAGGGTGCCTATGTGGTGGCCGGCAGCGACGAGGACTACGATGTCATTCTGCTTGCCTCCGGTTCTGAGGTCAGCACCCTCGAGGCCGGTGCCAAGCTGCTGCGCGAGGACGGCGTGAAGGTGCGCATCGTCAGCGTTCCCTCTGAGGGCCTGTTCCGCAGCCAGCCCGTGGAGTATCAGCAGAGCGTGCTGCCCGCTGGCAAGAAGAAGTTCGGCATGACTGCCGGTCTGCCTGTCACCCTCGAAGGTCTCGTAGGCGCCGACGGTTGCGTATGGGGTCTGCAGAGCTTCGGCTTCAGCGCTCCCTACAAGGTGCTCGACGAGAAGCTGGGCTACAACGGCCAGAACGTCTACGAGCAGGTGAAGAAGCTGCTGGCATAAATGCTTTTCAACGAAGAAGAATCTGATTTCATTCAGCCAACTGCCTCACATGCCAACGAGCATGCTGAGCAGTTGGCTTTAATCACAGGCAGCCGCCACCATATCTTCTATAAGGTATGTCGTGACGGCTGCTACTATTTCCGGAAGGCGCTGCGGCCTGAGTATTTGCAGCAGACGTTCTTTATCCGCGAGCTCGACCAGAATGCCTTTCGCGAGTGTTTGCTCATCACCAACATCCACTTCCCAATAAGAAAAGGCCATTCCCAAACTCATTTTCGAGTCAGGAAATGGCTTTTTCTTTGCTTTTAGAGGGTGCTCAACTTACAGATTGAAAGTCGTTAAGTTGTGAATTTGCATTTTGACACACCCTCATGTTTGTTTTTCGTTTGAAAAAGTGTACCAAAGTACCACTTCGAGAAACTGATGGAAAGACAGTGCTCTAACAAACCCGAAAACTACTTTTCAAAAAACCCTTCACCTTAATAGTAAACCACTGGAATTCAACATGTTGAAGTGAAGGGTATATCTGAGTTAGGAGTTACGCGCTAGGAGTTAGGAGTTTGCTGGTGCCTGAATGGTTTAGCCTATTGTCTACACTCCTCCACTCCACTCTTAACTCCTAACTTATTACATGGTTTTTGCTTTCTACAAAAAATCGTTGACTCTTCCTTATGGGGGGCCGACTTTTTTTCATGGGAGGCCGACATTTTCCCATGGGGCGGCGTCCTTTTTTTGTGTGATGAGCCAAGATTTTCCGATAAGAATCCAACCTTTCTCCAGTTCCTTTCTTTGGCAATAGGTGAATGATGATTGTTTATCACAACGAGAACAACCCTTCACTGAATCTCACTGAAACATAAGCAGTTATGCTGATTGTGAAGGGTTGCACAGCACTGAAAAGAAAAATTGTAGCCATTTTCTTGCCTCTCAACCACTAAAAGTTCTCGCGACGCGACAAAGCTGAACGGCGAATTTGAAACATGCGAATAGGTAACTAATCTTCCACAAATGATGGAGGAAAAGACAAAGTAAAAAGAACCAGATAAGAACCAACGTAGACCTCCTCATTGTCTGAAAAAACAATTAACTTTGCACAAAAAGAAAAGCCGAATCGCTTTAAAGGATGTAGGCTAAAACTAAAATTTAACAAATTATAATAATGAAAAGATGTTTTAGTTTTGGTATAACAGCATTGATGCTTTTATTTACCACTTGTGCTTTTGCACAGAACAATCCTACTATTGAGGACGTCAAGAAATTAACTAAAGGTGGAAACTATGCTGATGCGAACTACAAAGTGACGGTACCCTACACACTGGAGGAGGTGATCAGCAAGCTTTCCCAGTAAGGCTATCACGCCAACTTAGCACTTCGAACGAAGAAGTGTTTTAAGTCTCCTCTCAATCATTGTGAAAAGACAGGTTTCCGAATGGGAGCCTGCCTTTTTCATTGATAACAAAGGCTTTTTCCGTAACCATAAAAGAAAAAAGTGGAGATTGTTTTGCTGTTCAGAAACTTTTGTGTAACTTTGCAGCACTAACAGTTGTAAGCTGTTAATAGGTAAATTGAGAATAACGGCAGGTGAGACTATAATAAATAAACATACATCACACTATGGAAATAAAAACAATCGGTCTGGCCAGCGATCATGCAGGCTTTGCACTGAAACAGTTTGTGAAGAAGTACCTGGAGGAGAAAGGGTACGAGTATAAGGACTACGGCACCTACACCGAGGATAGCTGCGACTACAGTGACTTCGGCCATGCGCTTGCCCGCGGCATCGAGCAGGGCGAGGTGTACCCCGGCATTGCCATCTGCGGCAGCGGCGAGGGTATCAACATGACGCTGAATAAGCACCAGTCGATACGCGCCGGCTTGTGCTGGATTCCTGAGATTGCCCATCTCATCCGTCAGCATAACAATGCCAATGTGCTGGTGATGCCTGGCCGCTTCATTGACGAGGACATGGCCCGGAAGATCATGGACGAATACTTTGCCACCGACTTTGAGGGTGGACGCCACCAGAAGAGAATAGATAAAATACCGGTAAAGATGGATTAACGGCTATCGATTATTGGTTATCGGCTATCGGTTATTGGTTATTGGTTAATGGTTAATGGTTATTGGTAATTGGTTATTGGTAATTGTTTATTGTTTATTGGTTATTGGTTAACGGTTATTGAATAATGTCTCAAACTATCCAAAAGACGCTACGTGATTCTGCCGCCATGCGCTGGACGGCACTGCTGCTGTTGGCTCTGGCCATGTTCTGCAGCTATATTTTCATGGACATCCTCTCGCCCATCAAGGACCTGATGCTCTCTGAACGCGGATGGGACTCCACCGCCTTCGGCACTATGCAGGGCTCTGAGGTTTTCTTGAACGTATTCGCATTCTTCCTGATCTTCGCAGGAATCATCCTTGACAAGATGGGTGTGCGCTTCACTATGGTGCTCTCAACCATCACCATGCTTGTTGGCGCTGTCATCAAATGGTATGCCGTGAGCGACGGCTTTGTGGGCGTTGACGAGGCTGGGCAACACACCGACCTCTATAATTGGTTCACTAACAATCTGAACTATATCCCCCTCTTCGACGAGCTGGGCGTGAGTCCTTTCTATGAGGGCATGCCCGCCTCAGCCAAGTTCGCTGCCTGCGGCTTCATGATTTTCGGCTGTGGCTGCGAGATGGCAGGCATCACCGTGAGCCGTGGCATCGTGAAGTGGTTCAAGGGTCGTGAGATGGCCCTGGCCATGGGCAGTGAGATGGCCCTGGCCCGTCTGGGCGTGGCCACGTGCATGATTTTCTCGCCTTACTTCGCCCGCTTGGGTGGCAGCATCAGCGTCAGCCGTGCTGTTGCCTTCGGCGTGGTGTTGATGTGCATCGCTCTCATGATGGCCATCGTCTACTTCGTCATGGACAGGAAGCTGGACGCACAGACGGGCGAGGCCGAGGAGAAGGACGACCCATTCAAGATCAGCGATATCGGACAGATTCTCACCTCCAGCGGCTTCTGGCTGGTGGCACTGCTCTGTGTGCTCTACTACTCGGCCATCTTCCCCTTCCAGAAG
The DNA here is from genome assembly GCA_946541275.1 of uncultured Prevotellaceae bacterium. Classification (GTDB taxonomy): domain Bacteria; phylum Bacteroidota; class Bacteroidia; order Bacteroidales; family Bacteroidaceae; genus Prevotella. Next base: position 28,502 of record CAMNJH010000009.1, on the reverse strand, counting down.
TATGCCGTCAACATGCTGCAGTGTAACCTCACCCTGACGAAGCCCGAGGACGGCTCCTTCTGGGCCGGCTCGTCAGTCACCATCGTGCAGTATCTCATCATGCTCGTGGTGGCCGCCGCAGGATTTGCCAGCAACTTCCAGAAGGAAAAGGGCCGCAAGTACACCCTTCTAGCCATTTCGATAGCAGCCCTCGTCACCTACTGCTACATGGGCTACATGCGCCAGTCGGCCGAGGCCATCTTCGCTGTGTTCCCCCTGCTGGCCGTGCTCATCACCCCCATTCTTGGCGGCTATGTCGACCATAAGGGCAAGGCAGCCTCCATGCTCGTGCTGGGCTCGCTGCTACTCATTGGCTGTCACCTCACTTTTGCCTTCATCCTGCCCCTGTTCAAGGGCGCTGGCGTGGGAGGTGTCATCGTGGCCTACATCACCATCCTGGTGCTCGGCGCATCGTTCTCACTGGTGCCCGCCTCGCTGTGGCCCAGCGTGCCCAAACTGGTGGAGCAGAAGATTATCGGCTCAGCCTATGCTCTCATCTTCTGGATTCAGAACATCGGTCTATGGCTCTTCCCACTGCTCATCGGCAAGGTGCTCGACAGCACTAATCCTGAGCTGGTGGCACAGCTCAGCGCAGAGAAAATCGCTGCCAAGCAGGCTGTCGAAGCGGGTAGCATGACGCTGCAGGAGTCGCAGGACAAGATTTCTGCTATTTCAGAGCAGATAGCCGTGCAGTACGACTACACCGCCCCTCTGGTCATGCTGGCTTGCTTGGGCATAGCTGCACTGGTGCTGGGGCTGGTGCTGAAGGTTGTTGACAAGAAGAAAGGATTGGGTCTGGAGGAACCAAATATTAAGTAAAAAGCTATTAACATTTTAAAATTCACACGTTATGAAGAAGTTGTTTTTCATTGCAGCAATGGCTGCCCTCTCCTTGGGCGCACAGGCTCAGGAGAAATTGTATCTGAACACGTACAATGGCACAAATCTGGCCAGGTACGATGGCAAAGTATGCAACGTAACTGTGAACCGCTATGTGTTCACTGGCTGGAACACCATTGCCTTGCCCTTCGATATGAGCGAGCAGGAACTGAACGAGAACTTCGGTTCCGACTGCCGTTTGGAACGCATGGCCAGTGTAGAGGATAATGCCAACGGCGTGACCCTCAACTTCATCAACTGCAAGGCTGAAGGTCTGAAGGCCAACACGCCTTATATGCTCTACTACACCGGCGAACCCTGCACAAAGAAGGTTTTGGCTGAGAAGGAAATCACTGATGGTCAGGCTGCCCTGACATTCACCACACAGAACGGCGAAACCGTGACCATGGAGGCTGCCCGCGTACACACCGAGGGCGACGGACTCTATGGCGTGCTGGCCCGCGATAACAGCGAGGTAAAATTCGTCTCTGTAGGCTTGGAGAAGACTTCCGGCTTCTATGCCACTCGGTGCTTCATCCGCCTGTCATCGGGCACCAGCAAGCAGCTCACTGCCCAGCATCTGGGCTACGGAGAGGCTACCAGCATCAGTGCCATTGCCGGACAGAACGAACTGATTGACGTCTACAACACCGCCGGCGCAAAGGTGGCTTCGCAGATTCCCGCCTCTAACATCTATCAGCTGCGCCCCGCTGTCTACATTGTCAAAGGACAGAAGATTTTGGTGAAGTAACTATCAGGAAAAGTTTTGAAAAGAGCATTTCTTTCATTACTACTTCTTTTCGCTCTCACCTCCCAAGCACAACGCCCCAAGATTGGGCTTGTGTTGGGAGGTGGAGGTGCTAAAGGTGGTGCTGAGGTAGGTGTACTGAAAGTGCTGGAAGAAGCAGGCATCCGCCCCGATTACATAGCTGGTACCAGTATCGGCGCCGTCGTTGGGGGGCTTTATGCTACTGGCTATTCTGCCCATGAGCTGTCGCAGTTGTTCTGCCAGCAGGAATGGCTGTCACTGCTCACCGACCGGCGCGAAGACCTGAGCGGCGAACCATACAAATATCAAGATGGTATTGCCTACATCTTTGGTTTTCCTGTCATTGACCAAAACAACATGGCGTTTGGCGTGTTCAGGGGAGGACGCGTGGAACAGACTATCGATTCCATGATGGCATCAAAGGGCTGCGTGGAGTTTGACTGTCTGAAGATTCCCTTCCGCTGTGTGGCCGCCTCTATGTTCAAGGCAGAGGAAGTGGTACTCAGCAAAGGTGTGCTGCCAAGAGCCATCCGCGCCTCAATGGCCATACCGGGCATTTTCAAACCCGTAGTAGTTAACGGTGAGCAGCTGGTTGACGGCGGCATGATGAACAATCTGCCAGTGGACGTGGTTCGACAAATGGGAGCCGACATCGTCATCGCCGTTGACTTACAGCAGAACCGCCCCAAGAACAGGGAGAAAACTGAGAATATCATTACTGATATAGCTGACGTCCTAGGACTTGGCGCCGTGGCCAACTGGATTTTTTCCCGCCCCGACATCACGAAATACAACGAAAACAGGCAGCACTGCGAAATTTATATCAATCCTCCCCTACCCGATTATGACGCCTCCAGCTTTGGCAACCAGAGCATGCAGCACATGATTAGCGTAGGTGAGCAGGAGGCCAGAAAATATTTTGGACAATTCAAAAAACTGGCAGAAAGAATAGACTAGACAACAGACATGACAAAGAGGAACAAAATTGTAACCTTCGGTGAACTACTGCTCCGATTCTCCAAGAAAGACCATCAGCGCCTGTCACAAGGCGACATTTTCACAAGTATGTATGGGGGAAGCGAAGCCAATGTTGCCGTCTCATTAGCCACGCTTGGCAACCAAGTAGAATATGTCACCCGGCTGCCACAGACCCCTGTCGGAAAGGCTGGCGTCATGCGCCTTCAGGAACTGGGTGTGGGATGCCATCATGTGCTCTTCGGCGGTGACCGTATAGGTACCTACTATCTGGAACCCGCAGCAGGCATGCGCTCAGCCAAGGTGATTTACGACCGTGCTCATTCCGCCTACTCCGAACTGCAGCCTGGTATGATTCCCTGGTACGAGATATTAAAAGATGCCAGTGTCCTGCATGTCTCGGGCATCACTGCAGCCATCTCGCAAAATGCCGCCGATGCCACATTTGAAGCGCTCGACATAGCTGATGAGTTGGGAGTGACGGTGTCTTTCGATATCAACTATCGCAAGAACCTGTGGCGCTATGGTGCCGACCCTAGGACTGTGCTCAAGAAGATGCTCAGCCGCTGCGACATGATGTTCGGCGACGCCATTGAGTTTGAATGGATATGCCAGCGTCAACAGCCGCCTTTTACTGCTACTGACACAAAGTTTGAAATGCAGATGAAAGAATACAAGGAATGGTTCGATGAGCTGCATCAGCAATTCCCACGCTGCCAGAAGTGGCTGATGGGCATGCGCAATATGGTGGCTTCAAGCCGGCATTTGCTGACCGCCCTGCTATTCACAGCCACACCAGATACGGAAGGCAAACTGCTGAAAGCCCCCATCTTTGACATCAACGGCGTAGTTGATCCCTCGGGAGTGGGCGATGCTTTCATGGCAGGTTTGCTCCATGCCATCCAAGCCTATCCTGACGACCCACAGCAGCAACTAAACTATTCTCTGGCAGCCTCCACGCTGAAGAACACCATCACGGGTGACTTCAACTTGGCTACCGACGAAGAGATTCAATCGCTGCTGTAGCGCCTACTTTCCATATTTCTCGATTAAAGCATCAGCCTGCACGTCGCCCAGTTCACGGGCACGCTGCAGGTTTTTTATGCCCTCTGCCTTCTGTCCTTTCAGGCACTGTGCCAGTCCCAGGAACAGATAGCCATCACTATGCTCAGGAGCCACCTTCATACAGGCTTGAGCCGTCTGAATGGCATCATCATAAAGCCCGACACGGACCTCAAGTGATGCTTTCTCCGCATAGTACACTTCTTCGGTTGAATTCATCTGAATGGCCTTGGCGATATCATTCAGCGCCTGCTGGAACAAGCGGCCACCCTGCTCTGCCTGGAATCGCAGGTAATAGAACTGGTCGTTCACCTGAGTTGCCATAAGCTGTTCATATTCATTCAAATCGCTCACTGCATCACGATACTTCCCAGAATTGAGCCGGGCCTGAGCACGGGCAAGAATGTAGGGAGATGCCTCTTTCAGATATGGACGTGAGAACTGAGCCACAGCAGAATCGAGCAGAGCCAGATAGCCCAGCGTGTCGGCCATCATCAGCTTACAACGGGAAGCCTCAAAGAACAAGTCAGGAGAACGCAAAGACGTATTAGTCAATGTCTCGTAGATGGCAGAAGCTTCTGAAAAATTCTTTTGCGTATAAAGCACATAAGCCTGCTGCTGCAGGTAGGCAGGCAACGGATTAGCTTCGTAGGCAGCCTTTGCTTCCTGCAAAGCACGATCCAGCGTCCATGGCTCGTAAGCAGGCTCTGGCTTGTAGACCAGTTTCTGGTAGATCATACGCGAGTAACTGAAATGCACCTCATCTTTCTTTTCTCCTATTTTCAGGGCCATCTCCATGTCGGCATCGGCATCGGAATATCGGTCGGATGCTGAGGCAAACTGGGCACGGGTGATATAGCCATCCTGCTCATTGGGGAATTTACGGATAAAATCATCCATCAGCTGAACATATTCAACCGAGTCAAGACTGGAAGCAGCGACAAAGAGAGTGAGCTGAGCCTGCGAGATGTTATCGGGCAGTGCTTTCTTTATTTTAGTTGATTGCAGAGCTTGGTCGTTGATGCTCAGTCCGCTCATTTTCAAGCTGTCAGCAAAGATTGCACTGACAGCATAGCTTAGCGTATCGCCACCGGAAGCGGGCCGCTGCATCAGTCCTAGCAGTTGCCCCTCATCATTAAAAAGCGGAAGTCCTACCCCATCCTCGGGCATCTGAAGGTGCACTGTATAATAGGCATAGTCTTCGCCAAAAGTCTCTGCCTTCCTGATGACACCATCCAGCGCCTTTTTCTGTTCACGATAAGGAAGCAGCCATGCCACGTTTCCCTCTGCTCCTTTGTTGGGAGCTATTGTGACTGGCATCGTTTTCTTTGCCGCCACCTTGAACTTTGCCAGATCGTAGGTCTCGTTAGCCCCCAGAATAATCTCTACTGGATATTCTTTTCCGGCAGCATCGATAACCACGGCGCTGCTGGCCCCCTTGAAACATTCAAAGCTGCTGATGGCATCACCTTCTTCACTGACGAAAACACCATTGCTACTGGCAAGAAGCGTCCCCGTAGCATCGAAGGTCTTCAGCGAAAACACCGACTTGGCGGCTTTTTTCACCCATGACTGGGCACTTATGGTAATTGAAGATGACAGGCAAAAAAGAAATAATAACAGGTTCAGCTTATTTTTCATATCCTAAGTAATTGTTTAGCATTTTGAACAGCAGCCTCACTGACGGCACTTCCTGACAGCATCTGGGCAATCTCACCCACTCGCTCGTCGGGCGAGAGTTGCAACATGTGGCTCGTGGTGCCATGAGGTGTCTCTTCCTTATATACTTTATAATGTGTGGTTCCCAAAGCAGCTATCTGTGGCAGATGAGTGATGCTGATGACCTGGCGTCCACCAGCTGCCATCTCGGCCATGATATGCGCCATCTGTTCAGCTATCTTTCCGCTGACGCCCGTATCTATCTCATCAAAGATAATAGTAGGCAGTTTCACAGCACCACTCACCATGGCCTTTAAGGCGAGCATGACGCGTGCTATTTCACCTCCCGAAGCAACTTGGGATACGGGCTGCAAGGGGGAAGAGAGATTCGCCGAGAAGAGGAACGAAATGCGATCAAAGCCTGTAGCACACGGCTCACAATCGGCAAATGAAATCTGGAACCGACCATGCGGCATGCCAAGTGCTACAAGGCGTTCTTCCATCTGTTTCTGTATCAGCTGGGCGCCGCGCTGGCGTGCCGCAGTCAACTGTTTCCCCTTTTCCCTGCACACCTGAAGCAGGGACTTCACCTGTTGTTCCTGCTCTTCCAAAAGCTCATCACCTCCCTCTATGGCTTGCAATTTCAGTCCCAGGTCATTCCGAATGGCAATGAGCTCATTAACGCTCTGCACATGATATTTCTTCTCTAATTCATAAATGCGGTCCAGCCTGTCATTGACGGCTTCAAGCTCAGAGGGATCAAAATCCACATTGTCTAACTTTGAGAGCACCTCGGATGCCACGTCTTTTAGCTCCACATAGCTTGAGTCCAGTCGTTCTGCCAGTTCCGATGCTCCAGCAAAGACATGTTCAATGCTCCTCACAGCCTGGGTAGCAGTACGCAGCTGCACCACTATTCCTGTCCCCTCTGCCGACAATGCATTATCTGCAGTATAGAGAGCCTGCTTAATGTCTTCAGCATGGGTCATCGTATCACTTTGTGATTCAAGCTCTTCCTGTTCGCCATCCGCCAACTTGGCATTAGTCAGCTCGTCAAACTGGAACTGCATGAAATCAGCATTCTGACGATTCTTTTCCAGTTGTTCCTTCAGCTCATCCAGTCTACGTTGCGCCTGGCGATAAGAGTCGTATGCGGAAACATAACCTGAAAGAATCTGCTGGTCGGCAGCAATTATATCGACAACATTCAACTGGAAATCATGTTTCCCCAGCAGCAGATTCTGATGCTGGGAGTGCACATCTATCAGTCTGTCGCCCAGTTCTTTCAATACTGTCAAGCTCACCGGCATATCGTTGACAAAAGCCCTGCTCTTACCATTTGCGGAAAGCTCACGTCGAATGATGGTATCTTCCATATCAGCATCCAAATCGTTCTCGTCAAAGAAGGATACCATTCCTTCATAATGTGACAAGTCGAAATGGGCTTCCACGATACATTTCTCTGCCCCGTTCTTGATGGCCTTCAGGTCAGCGCGTTGTCCCAGCAACAGGCCAATGGCTCCCAAGATGATACTTTTGCCAGCGCCCGTCTCGCCTGTAATTACCGAGAACCCTTCATGGAACTCCATGTCGAGCTCGTCGATAAGCGTAAAATTGCGAATGTATAATTGCCTTAGCATAATTCAAGATGCTTGATACTCAACGAATAATTTTCACCTCGCCGTTCTCTTTCAGCTTAATAATGCTTGAAGGCTGATGGGGTTTATGCTCCTGACGACGCGACCAACACACATAATCTACTCGGTCCAGGATACGTGGGTCAATATCCATATAGTTCTGAGCAGCGGGCTCGCCACTGATGTTCGCTGATGTCGAGACGATAGCCTTCTGGAAGCGATAGCACAACTCATGGCTGAAAGCCTCCTGCGTAATCCGAATACCAATGGAACCATCTTCGGCTATCAGGTTCGGAGCCAGGTTAACAGCACCGTCAAGGATAAGCGTCGTCGGCTTGATGATGCAGTCTATCAACTGCCAGGCCACATCGGGAACTTTCCGCACATAGCGCTGCAAACGGGCATCACTATCTACCAGACATATCAGCGCCTTGCTGTCGTCACGTTCCTTGATTTCATAGACACGGGCCACGGCCTTTTCGTTCGTGGCATCACAGCCTATTCCCCAGACAGTGTCAGTGGGATAGAGAATCACTCCCCCCTTGCGCAACACCTCTACAGCATTTTTTATGTCTTGCTCTTGTGTCATAATTCAAATAATTGCATGCAAAGGTACAAAATTATTCATAATTCACAACTGACAATTCACAATTATTTAGTACCTTTGCACAAAAATCGCAGAACACTATGTACTTTACAGGGATTATCATTGCCATTTCCACCTTTTTAATTATTGGGATATTCCATCCGATAGTCATCAAGGCAGAGTATTACACTGGGACTCGCCTTTGGTGGGTGTTCCTGCTGGTGGGACTAGTCTCTATAGGGAGTGCTCTGTTTATTGAAGACGAAGTACCATCAGCCATCATCGGCGTGTTTGGCGCATCAAGTCTGTGGGGCATAGGCGAATTGTTCACACAGAAGAAGCGCGTGGAGAAGGGATGGTTTCCCATGAATCCCCGGCGCAAACATGAATACAACAAAAAGTGACTGGAGACGCAATAAGTATTCAGAAAGATGAAGACCGAACTGTTCCTGATTGGGAAAACAGCCGACAAGCATTTTCAAGCTGGCATTAGTGACTATGCAGAGCGCATTGGTCACTACATGCCCTTCAGCATTCACATCATTCCAGAACTGCGCAACACCAAGAATCTTACCGAGGAGCAGCAAAAGCAACAGGAAGGGGAGCAGCTTCTAAAGCTGTTGCAACCACAGGACACTGTGGTGCTGCTGGATGAACGTGGGAAGGAAATGCGTAGCACGGAACTGGCCCAATGGCTGGAGCAGAAGCGAAACACAGCCCGCAGACTCGTTTTCATCATCGGAGGGCCCTATGGTTTTTCCCCGACTGTCTATCAGCGGGCCAATGAAATGCTTTCGCTGTCACGCCTCACCTTCTCCCACCAGATGGTGAGACTCGTATTCACAGAGCAGCTTTATCGGGCTTGCACCATTATCAAAGGAGAACCCTATCACCACGAATAATTGCCTATTCCCAACTGTTTAATTCATCAACGAATGGAACTGATAAAGAAATACTTCCCGGAATTAACTCAGCGCCAGCTGGAGCAGCTCTCAGCCCTTGACGAGCTTTATCATGAGTGGAACGAGAAAATCAACGTCATCTCACGGCTGGATATTGACAATCTTTACGAGCACCATGTGCTCCACTCCTTAGCCATTGGTCGCGTGCTACGCTTTAAGCCACGCACTGAGATACTGGATTTCGGCACCGGAGGCGGTTTCCCCGGCGTGCCGTTGGCTATTCTTTTCCCTGACTGCCAGTTTACTTTGATTGACGGAACAGGCAAGAAAATCAGGGTGGCGCAAGAGGTGTGTCAGGCCATCGGCCTGGAGAATTGCACGCCGATTCACCGGCGCGGTGAAGAAGAAAAGGGCAAGTACGACTTCGTGGTGAGCCGCGCAGTGATGTCCCTGCCCGACCTGGCCCGCATGGTAAAGAAAAACATCAAGAAGGAACAGCACAATGCACTGCCCAATGGCATCATCTGTTTGAAGGGAGGAGATTTACAAGCAGAGATCCGCCCTTTCAAGAACATTGTACAGGTCAGCGCGCTCCACGATTGGTTCAAGGAAGAATGGTTTAAAGAAAAGTACAGTATCTATTTGCCTTTATGATCGATATTAAGACACTCCAATGCAATCCCATACAGGAGAACTGCTATGTGGTGAGCGACAGTACGCGGGAGGCCGTTGTCATTGACTGTGGCGCTTTTTACGCAGAAGAGCGCCAGGCCGTAGTGAACTACCTCAACGGGAATCATCTGCAGCTTCGTCATGTACTATGTACGCACGCTCATTTCGACCATATCTTCGGCCTTGACACGCTCTATGGCGAGTTCGGCATCAAGCCACGCCTGCATCCTGCCGAGTCATACAATTATCAGGAAATGAGTCGTCAGGTAGCTTTGTTCCTGGGAGTAAGCTTCGATAATCCCATGCCTCCTCTTGGCGAAATGCTCGCTGATGGAGAGCTCATCAGTTTTGGAGAACACACTCTGAGGGTCATCCATACGCCTGGCCACTCACCCGGCAGCGTGCTTTTCTATTGCGAAAGCGAAAAAGTGCTCTTTGCCGGCGATACGCTCTTCCGCATGAGCGTGGGACGTACTGACCTGGAAGGTGGCTCATGGCAGGAGCTCATGAACAGTCTTCACCAGATTGTTGCCAAGCTACCGGCTGATGTCAAAGTGTACACGGGTCATGGACCTTGCACCACCATTGGCGAGGAAAAGGCTATGAATCCTTATTTCCGCGTTATTAACCAATAACAATATAACAATTCAAAGATGTCAGGAGAATATATTTTAAGTATAGTGATTGCCGCCCTTCTGGGTGGCGCCATCGGACTGGAGCGCGAGTACCGGTCCAAGGAAGCAGGATTCCGCACCCACTTCCTGGTTGGTCTTGGTAGCGGACTGTTCATGGTGTTGTCTCTCCATGGCTTTGACGACTATGTCGGCATTCAGGGCATCCAGCGCGACCCTAGCCGCCTCGCTGCTCAGGTGGTGAGCGGCATAGGCTTCATCGGAGCTGGTTGTATCATTTTCCAGAAGAACGCCGTGAAAGGCCTGACCACGGCGGCTGGACTCTGGGTGACATCAGCCATCGGCATGACGGCGGGTGCAGGAATGTATGGTTTGTCCTCCATTGCCACCGTATTGGTTTTGCTCTGTTTGGAGGGTTCCGACTTCATTCACCACAAGATTTTCCACGAGAAGCCCGAGAGTCCAGAGGAAGAAACCATGTGAGGCTGCTGACCGTAGTTACTCTTAGTGGTGAACAATCTGAAACAGTCCTACTTCCTAGAAGCTGAAGGCAAAGCGCAGCGATGAAAAGAGCTGCATAAAGAGAACGTAGAGAAGGAGCAAAGGGGCAGAGATGGCTATGCCGCCCGATAATGACTGGCAGACATCGGCTAGCGACAGGAAATGGCGCGATACCAGGCCGTAGACCGTAGATAGCAGGATGATGCCGAATGCGATGATTGGAATCAATGCCCTGCTGAACGCAGAGGGCCACAGCCGCCCCGTTGCCGAGAGGAGCACGGCATGGGGCGACACGGAAAGGGCCAGTACTATCACTACATACACCAACAGGACAACCACCAATATAAACAGGGTCTGGCGCTGCCTATATCCCATCTGGTCATTAAACATAGAAAGCATCCCACTGCTGCATAAACAGCCGTAAGCCATGGACAGCAGGACAATCCAGACGAGAAGCGGGCTCAACAGCATGTTGACGAAGCCACCGAAGAAGAAGCGTATGCCCTCAGACGACAACAGCGAGCGGACGTCGTCACCCACGGTCGCCGACAGCAGCCACGACACCAGTATCAGCACAATTTCTGCCACAGCCAACACCATGGCTATATACGACACTACCTTCTTCATATACGTCTACCGTCTTTCTATTCTCTTAATCTTCGTCGGCCTCCAGGTTGTCAATGTCCAGAATGTGCAGTTCCAGGGCTCGCACCACCAGGCGCGTTGCATTTACACTACGCCCATCGGGGAATAGCTTCTGCACCAGGTCGTTCTGCCGTTTCTCCAGACTTTTCACGCCGAAAGGCATGCCCCTGAGCTGGGTTATCTGGTCCTTCGTATAGCCCAAAGCCAGATGACGCAGGAAACGCTCGTCATACTCGTCAATCTCATAGTTCACCAGCGCCTCCTGCTTGGCCAGCTGCGAACCTACACTATGCTTAAAGCGGTCAACAATCTTTTTCAGGATGGGCTCGTTGAAGACCAGCTGCTTTCCCGACATGACGGCCTGTACATCATTGCGCGTGAGCAACTCGCCCGTCTTCAGGATGATACCATCTGCCCCGGCGTCAAGCACGTCCACCCAAAGCTTCTCGTTCAAAATCTCACCAGTGAAGATGAGCACCTTCACTTGTGGGTACATTTCTTTCGTCTGCCTGCAAATCTCCACACCCACGGTCGTTGAGCCGCCGAGTCCCAAATCCAGCAACACCAAATCGGGCAGCTGCTGCTTAATCAGCCGCCAGTAGGCTGTCTCATTGTCGGCCGTGCCTATTATCTCCGCCTCCGGGATATCATTACGGATGATTCCCTGCGTGCCTTTCAACTCCAGGGGCACGTCTTCTACGATGATGACTTTGAAGTTTTCCATATTCTTGGTAATGTAATAATGATTTGCAAAATATTATCGGCTATCTCAGCCCTGATAGCACAGCCTCGCCGATTAGTGACCTCACCATGGTCGCGCACTATCTGTCGGCACAACAGGAAGGGCAGGTTGTCAGCTGAAGGATTGAACAGATTGGCCGCCTGCTGCTCGTTGAGATGCAGCTGGGGCATCTTGACGGTGCACACCACGTACTTATCGTCCTTTGTCTGGTAGATAGTTTCCAGTTTTTTCTGTCCTGACTGTTTTCTGAGCAGTTCAAACAGATAGCTGATCAGCACGGGGTCACCCAGTACCTCATGTTCCAGTGGTTTCACATGAAGCCGGGTATGCTCCGTCTGGCGGATGGCCTGCACACTGAGTATCCCATATAGCTCGCGATAGTAGGACACCACTTCGGGCAAGGCGTCCGTGTCACCCGCGTCAATCAGTTGCCTGATACGGCTGGGATAGTACATGGTCTCATGCTTCAAGGCCGACAGACAGTTGTCCAGCACGGCGTTACTCACATGGAGGGCTGCCGACTCCATCCTGTTCCGCTCTATGTCATCATGCATCATGTCCAGCTGTTCCTGCTGCTCCTGTCGGCGACGGGCAGCCCTGCCGAGCGACAGCAGTACCTGCCACACCACGGCAGAGAGAATGGAGATGAAAAGCAGAACCAGCAGGATGATGGCCACCTGCTTGTTAGTCTGCGACTGCTGCATCTTCCGGCAATAGTCACCCAGCGTGGCATCAGCCGACAACTCCTTGAAAAGCTGAGTATAGATGCGGTTGTTATATTGGTAGCGCGACCATTGGTGTAGTGCCAGCGAAGCCACTGCACTCTCGTTGCGCATGGTAAGCAGAATGTCATAGTTGATTTTCAAACTGTCGTGAAACCAGATGATTTCAGGAGGCATGACGGAGGGGTCACCCACTGAGAGCAGGGTATCACTTCCGTTGGGGCACGTCTGACGATAATACTCATTCAGATAGTGGCGGCAGGAGTCAGCAAAACTGAGTGTACGTTCGAATGTGCTGTTGATGTTGGAGAAATAGACCGAGTCAGCAAAGGCACTGGCCAGGGAGAGTGCACCATCCTTCTGGCTGATTGCTGTTTTCTCTGCAGCCTGCCCACCAAACGGATGTGCCACTAATCCCAGAAGGATGACGGTCAGAACTGCCAGCGTCCTCACGATGCCTTTTGGCAAGCGGAAGAAGAAACGGCTGCCCTGCCCCACCCTGCTCTCAGCAGAGAGCTGGCAGACAGAGAATATTTGGCTCAGTTTCCTGTATTTGTCAATGATTCCCTTGCAGTTGAGCAGTCCAAAGCCATGGCCACCCACTATTTTACGGTCAAATACGTGGGCCAGCTGCTCTTCGTTCATACCTACGCCTGTATCCCTGACTGAGATTTCCACATAGCTGTCGGTTTCCTCTGCATACACATCCACCTGACCGCCTGTGGACGTGAACTTCCTAGCATTGTCAGCCAGGGTGTTCAGCATGAAGAGCGTCAGCACCTTGTCAGCCTTCACCTTGCAGTCCGTGGGACACACATTCAGCACGATATTCTTCAAGCTGAAGCTGCGCCGGCCCAACTGCACAATATCGAAAAGAGGCTGCAGTGCAAACGTCTCAATGTGCAGGCTCAGTTCGCCCTGTCTCAACTGAATCCAGTGGGTGAGCACGTCGTTCTGCTCATTGATATTATCGGTGAGCTCTGAAATATACTCCAGTCTCTCCTGCTTTATCTGCGGGTTGCCCTCATCCAGTCTTCCCACTTCGTGCAAGATGCGGTCAATCAAGGGCGTAATGCTGTTGACCAGCGAAACCTTGGCACGCTGCTCCAGTGCCAGCCGCTCGCCCTTCTCCACCAGCAGCTGTTCCATGCCCAGCTGTTCGTTCAGCTCTTCCTCCTGCTGCATCAGTGTTTCATCCTTGAGATTGCGCTGTGAGCGCCGTTTCAGACGGACGAAGAAGATGGCCATGAGCAGAATCTGGACCACGATGGCAACCACCACGGCCAGAATGAGCATGTTCAGCTGGGTGGCTTCCTGTTCCAACTGAAGGGCGTGGGCTTCCAGTGACCGGTCCTGGCGGGTTTGCTCCTGCAAGTCCAGATAGAGGTTCCTGTTGTAATCGCTGCTCTGCTTGTCATCAATGGCAGCATAGGCCACGCTGAGCTGCTCGCGGATACTGGCCACCAGGTCAGGCGCCTGCCGGATGATGGTGTCCTGCAAGGCCAGATGCAAATGTTCCAGTGCATGGGCGTAGGAACGGTCTGACAGGTAGCAAGTGGCCAGTGTACGATGAGCACCCGCTATCTGGTAGACATCGCCAAAACGGGTAAAGAGTTCCAGTGAGCGCCCGGCCAGGAGCAAAGGCAGCGAGTCGATACTGACGGCATCAGGATTGAAATACTTGAAGGCAGGCAGATTGTCACTGACCAGCTTTTCACGATACTCGCGCACGGCGAGATGTTCTGCCAATGCTTCCAGTGAATTAGCCAGGAAATAGTCAACCCCCGACTGCCGGGACATCAGATAGCACCGCATCAGGTGGTCAAACTCTATCTGGTTGATTTCCTCCTGCGAGCCCGAGGTTATCATGCCGCCAGAGCCGATGTTGTACAGGTAGTTCAGGTACTGAACCGTGTCGTGCTGCAACTCGGCCGGCATGGCCTTGAGGGCCTGGGCTGCCTGCAGCTCCAGGCCTACATAATAATAATAGGTAGAGGTGACAATGGCCAGCTCACTCTCAGCATAAATCAGCCGCTGGCGCTGGCGCTCGTCCAGCGTCTCACGTTCTTCATTGATACGTCTCAGCGTGCGCACGGCTTTCTCACGGTAATCATAGAAAGCCCTGTTTTGCGACATGCGCTGGCACAGGCGCATCTGCTGTATATAGGCCACCAGCAGCTCCAGCTGGTTGTCGGTGGTTTGCTGTATTTCGTCCAGCATTTGCCGGGCATCAGCATAGCGCATACGGGCTATACAGACAAAGGCCCGGTTGTTGAGCGCTTCAGCTCTACCGTCGGAATAGTCGGCCGACATGCTGAACGCCTGCTGCGCATAGTATTCGGTAGAGTCGAGCGAACGGTAATGATAGGCATAAGAAAGCGAATTCAGCTTGTCCGCCGCTTGCCTAGGTGCGTGCGAACAAGCTGAAATAAGTATAGATAGCGGTAGCAGCTTAAGCGCGAGCCTTAGCCACATATCCAAGTGCCTCCTTGCACTTGTCGGTCACGTACTGCCAGTCGCCAGCCTTCACCTTATCACTGGGGAAGAGCTTGGAGCCCATACCTACGCAGTAAACGCCGGCCTTGAACCACTTCTGCAGGTTCTCCTCCTCGGGAGCCACGCCGCCAGTGACCATAATCTTCGACCATGGCATGGGAGCCTTGAGGCCCTTCACCATGTTGGGACCAACGACGTCGCCAGGGAACACCTTTGTCAAGTCGCAGCCCAGCTCCTGAGCCTTGCCAATCTCGCTGACAGTCATGCAGCCAGGGCAGTAGGGCACCAGGCGGCGGTTGCAGACGGGGGCAATCTCCGGGTTGAACAGGGGTCCAACCACAAAGCAGGCACCCAGCTGGATGTACATGGCTGCAGTGGGAGCGTCGACAACGCTGCCAATGCCCAGTGCCAGCTCGGGGCACTCCTTGTCGGCCCACTTCACCAGCTCGCCAAACACTTCCTGGGCGAAGTCACCACGGTTAGTAAACTCGAAGGCACGCACGCCACCCTCATAGCAAGCCTTTACCACATTCTTGCAGGTCTCCAGATCCTTGTGATAGAACACGGGAACCATGCCTGTATCGCCGATTTTCTTCAGTACGGCTATCTTGTCAAATTTTGCCATTTTCCTATTCTACAATTTATATTCACGTTTCATAAACAGACGGCCACCATCGACGGCCACCAGCTCCCAGCCTTCAAAACCCAGCTTGTTCAGCTTTTTCTCTGTGGCCACTATCGATGAAAAAACTTTGTACTCGTACTGTTTCATGACACTTAATTATCTTTGTACTCTGCCATTTGCATTTCCACCGGCCAGGGCCTCCACCTCTTCCACGCTCACCAGGTTGAAGTCGCCATTGATGGTGTGCTTCAGGGCGCTGGCTGCCACAGCGAACTCAAGAGCCTCGCCTTGGGTCTTCTTGGTCAGCAGGCCATGGATGAGTCCACCCGAGAAAGAGTCGCCACCACCCACACGGTCAATGATGGGGTTAATTTCGTAGCGCTTTGACTGATAGAACTCCTTGCCATCATAGATCAGGGCCTTCCAGCCGTTGAACGTGGCACTGTAGCTCTCGCGCAGTGTGGAGACGACATACTTGAAGCCGAACTCCTTCATCATCTGCTTGAAGATGCCCTCATAGCCGGCGGCGTCGGTCTGACCACCCTCGACGTCAGCATCGGGCTTGAAGCCCAGGCACAGCTCTGCGTCTTCCTCGTTACCAATGCAAACGTCCACATATTTCATCAGGGGGCGCATGATGCTGATGGCCTTCTCGCTGGTCCACAGCTTCTTGCGGAAGTTCAGGTCAACGCTGACGGTGACGCCATGGCGCTTGGCAGCCTCACAAGCCAGGCGGGTCAGCTCGGCAGCCTTGTCGCTGATAGCGGGCGTGATGCCGCTCCAGTGGAACCACTGTGCGCCCTCCATAATCTTATCAAAGTCGAAGTCAGCAGGTGTAGCCTCGGCAATCGACGAGTGGGCACGGTCGTAGATGACCTTCGAGGGGCGCATGGAGGCACCGGTCTCGGCATAGTATAAACCCACGCGGTCACCGCCGCGAGCCACGTACTCGGTGTTCACGCCGTAGCGACGCAGCGCATTGACGGCTATCTGCCCGATTTCGTGCTTGGGAAGTTTCGATACAAAGTAAGCCTCATGGCCATAGTTAGCCACGGAAATAGCCACGTTGGCCTCACCGCCACCGGGAATGATGCGGAAGGATTCACTCTGAATGAAGCGGTCGTTGCCCTGGGGCGACAGGCGAAGCATAATCTCGCCAAGTGTTACAATCTTTGCCATTGTTTTTTACTTTTTCTGTTTATTGTTTAATAGATTATGTATGTTTGTTTGGAGCTACAAAGATACGAATAAATTTCATAATCACAAAATTCCCAACTGTTTTTTTCTTTTTTTTATTATTATCATTGCATCAACAACCCTTCACTTCAGTGCTATTCTGCTGGATTACAAACAGTTGTGGTGAAGGGTTGGAAAAACCCAAAAAGTCGACCCCCTTTTGGAAAATGGCGGCGCCCTTTTTCAAAAAGTCGGCCTCACATCAGAAAAAGTCGGCCCCCCATCAACAAAAGCCCTGACTATAAAAAAATAATAATGCGTGACAAACTATTAGAATATGCGCAAAAGAGCACCAACACAAAACCCTTCACCCGACATGCCTGTAGGACAGCAACTTAGCAAGAAAGTGAATAGTTGTGCAAACCATTGACACCTTATAAAAAGCCGAATATTCACGTGCCACCACATTGTGGCACAAGATTTGCATGTCTTCCTATGTAAAACAAAAAATGACAGCTTTATGGAAGAAAAAGAAATAAACAAGGACGAAGAGACTGTGAAAACTGACGAAATGTCAGCAGAACAGCCCAGTGACAATGTGACAGACGAAAACGAAGTCGAGGTCACCAATGACGAGGAGGCCCAGGAGGAAAAAGACCCTCTGGAGGCAGCCCAGGAGCAGATTGCCGACTTAAAAGACAAGTACTTGCGGCAGGTGGCCGAATTCGACAACTACCGGAAGCGCACCTTGAAAGAGCGGGCGGAACTCATCCTGAATGGTGGTGAGAAAACCATTGTGGCCCTGCTGCCCGTCATTGACGACATGGAGCGTGCCATGAAAATAGGCGAGAAGACCGATGACCCGCAGGTGCTGCGCGAGGGCATGGAGCTCATCTATCACAAGATGATGAAAACACTGGAGGGCCTGGGCGTGAAAAAAATCGATACCACCGATGCCGACTTCAATACCGACCTGCACGCAGCTGAAGCCTTGGTGCCAGGAATGGGCGATGATAAGAAAGGAAAGGTAATTGACTGTATAGCAACAGGCTACACACTGAACGATAAAGTAATCCGCCACGCTAAGGTGGCAGTAGGACAATAACACAATAATGGCACAAAAAAGAGACTACTACGAGGTGCTGGGCGTGGCCAAGTCGGCATCGGAAGACGAGATTAAAAAGGCCTACCGACAAATAGCCATCAAATATCACCCCGACCGTAATCCTGGTGACAAGCAGGCAGAAGAGAAATTCAAGGAGGCCGCCGAGGCCTACAATGTGCTTCACGACCCGCAGAAGCGTCAGCAGTACGACCAGTTCGGATTCGCCGGTTCCATGGGAGGCGGCTTCGATGGATTCGGGGGAACGTCAATGAATATGGACGACATCTTCTCCATGTTCGGCGACATCTTCGGCGGTCACGGATTCGGCGGTTTCGGCGGACGACGGGGCGGACGGCAAGACCACCGCGGCAGCGACCTGAGACTGAAGGTGAAACTGACGCTGGAGGAAATCAACCAGGGCGTGACAAAGAAGTTCAAAGTGAAAAAAGACGTGCCTTGCGCCCACTGCCACGGCACGGGAGCTGAGGACGGTTCGGGCCACGAGACCTGCCCCACCTGCCACGGATCGGGCGTCATCACCCACACCACGCAGAGCATCTTCGGAATGATGCAGACACAGGGCGTCTGCCCCACCTGCCAAGGCGAAGGACAGATTATCAAGAACAAATGCCATGAATGCGGCGGCAAGGGCGTCACCAAAGGCGAAGAGGTGGTGGAAATCAGCATCCCCGCCGGCGTGGCCGAAGGCATGGTGGTCAACGTACCCGGCAAAGGCAACGCAGGACAGAGAGGAGGCGTGCCTGGCGACATACAAGTATTTATTGAGGAAGAGGAGAACGACACATTCGTCAGGGACGGTAATGACCTGATTTACAACCTTCTACTCGACTTCCCCACAGCAGCACTGGGTGGCGAGGCCGACATTCCCACCATCGACGGAAAGACACTAAAAGTGAAGATTGACAACGGAACACAGCCAGGGAAGACCATGCGACTGAGAGGCAAAGGACTGCCCGCCGTGCAGGGCTATGGCTCGGGGCGCGGCGACCTGGTAGTGAACATCAGCGTCTACGTTCCGAAGACGCTCTCACGCGACGAGAAGAAAGCCATGGAGGCCTTCAAGGACAGTGACAACTTCAAGGGCGACCGGCAGACAAAAGACAGCATCTTCAACCGATTCAAAAACTATTTCAGCTGATGAGCTATAAGGAAGCTTGCGAATACTTATTCAAGCGTGTTGCTAACTTTGAGCAGCATGGCGTTTCTGGCTACAAGGAAGGGCTGGATGGCATTCTGGCTATCGACGAGCACCTGGGTCACCCGCACCGCAAGTTCCGCAGTATTCACGTGGCCGGCACGAATGGAAAAGGATCTGTGTCGCACACACTGGCCGCACATCTACAGGTGTGCGGTTACAAGGTGGGACTCTACACCTCCCCGCACATTGCCGATTTCCGCGAGCGCATACGTGTGAATGGAGCTTGCATTCCTGAAGAATACGTGGTGCATTTCATAGAAAGCCAGCGTGACTTCTACGAGCCACTGAAGTTGTCGTTCTTCGAAGTGACTACAGCCATGGCCTTTCAGTACTTCTGCGACCAAAACGTTGACATAGCTGTCATAGAAGTGGGGCTGGGCGGACGACTGGACTCCACCAACATCATCACCCCCATCCTGAGTATCATCACGAACATCTCAATGGACCACATGCAGCTGCTAGGCAACTCACTGGAGCAGATAGCCACCGAGAAAGCCGGCATCATGAAGCCCGGCGTGACCTGCATCATCGGTGAAGCCACGCCAGAGACACATGCTGTGTTTGACGCCGTGGCAGCAGAAACTGGCACCCCATTGATTTATGCCGAGGAGCCTGTGGAACTGGAGTCGGCCACCCCCTTCGACGATTTCCAGGGCATGAGCTATCGGACCATACACGGATATGAGTTCAAAGGCGAACTATGCGGGCTTTATCAAGTAAAGAACACCAACACGATTCTGTATGCCCTCTATGAACTGATGAAAATGGGCTATCTTTGCGACTGCGAGATTGAAAGCAACAAGAAAATCATTGAAGATGAGATGACATACGCTTTCATGAATGTCACCAAGATTACCGGACTCATGGGGCGCTGGCAGAAAGTAGGCGAGCATCCCACCACCGTATGCGATACGGGCCACAACCCCGGGGCATGGGAATATCTGAGCAAGCAGCTGAATGCCGTGAAATGCAAGAAACTGCGCATCATCTATGGCATACTGGAGGACAAGGACATCTACAGCGTTATGTCAATACTGCCCAAGCAGGCACAATATTATTGGACCAAAGGCACGACAAAACGTGCCTTCTCAGAGTCATCCCTGAAAATATTCGGCGAGCAGTTCGGCCTGCAAGGCGAGTGCTATCCCAACGCAGAAGCAGCCTACAAAGCAGCCATCAAAGACGCTGACCCAGAGGATTTCATCTTCATAGGAGGCAGCACGTATGTCGTGGCCGACTTCCTCAAAACACGCATTTAGTTATCTTTAACACCACTTTTTTGCCGATATGCTTGCGCATGTCGGCTTTTTTGTGTATTTTTGCGGCTAGATATAGTGTAACTAAAAACAAACATTATGGCAAACGTAACAGAAAATGCGAATCTCTGTGGTCTGAAGCGTGAGAACTTCCAGACCACTATCAACGGGAAAAAGACTGACCTTTACATCCTTCGCAACCGCAAAGGATTTGAAGTAGCCATCACCAACTATGGAGGAGCCATCTGCTCCATCATGGTTCCTGACAAGGAAGGAAAGGTGGCCAACGTCATCCAAGGTCACGACAACATCCAGAGTGTCATCAACTCACCCGAGCCTTATCTTTCTACGCTGATAGGCCGCTTTGGTAACCGCATCTGCCGTGGACAGTTCACACTGAATGGCAAGGACTATCAGCTGGCCATCAACAACGGCCCCAACGCTCTTCATGGCGGTCCTACAGGTTTCCATGCCCGCGTATGGGATGCACGCCAGATGGGTCCCCGCTCGCTGGCCCTGCACCGCATAAGCTCTTATGGAGAGGAAGGCTTCACCGGAGAAGTGGATGTCACCGTGGAATTCACCTGGAGTGACGACAACGAACTCATTATTGAGTATATGGCTTCCACCAACAAGAAGACCATTGTCAACCTGACGCATCATGCCTTCTTCTCACTGGCAGGAACAGCCGACCCCACTCCCGTCATCAACGACCAGGTGATGGAGATGAACGCCGACTTCTACATTCCCATTGACGAGACGTCAATCCCCACGGGTGAGATTCTGAAGGTGGCCGGCACGCCGTTCGACTTCCGCACCCCGAAGCCCGTCGGTCAGGACATTGATGCCGACAACGAGCAGATTAAGAATGGTGCAGGCTACGACCACTGCTTCGTGCTGAACAAGAAGGAAGAGGGTGAGCTGAGCTTTGCCGCCCGGCTGACTGAGCCCAAGAGCGGTCGCACACTGGAGGTTTACACCACCGAGCCTGGTGTACAGGTGTACAGCGACAACTGGGCCGACGGCTACAAGGGCGTGCATGGAGCTACCTTCGGCCGCCGCAGCGCCATCTGCTTCGAGTGCCAGCACTTCCCCGACAGCCCCAACCGTCCTTACTTCCCCAGCGTGGTACTGAATCCTCACCATCGCTACAAGCAGAAGACTGTCTACAAGTTCGGGGTAGCAGAGTAACCACTAATCGACAAACACAATAACGAAATAACGCAACAACTTATGACACAAGAGAAAAACAATAGCAAGCTGATTGCTATTATCACCATGTGCTTCATCTTCGCGATGATCAGCTTCGTCACCAACATGGGCGCTCCTTTTGGCAACATCTGGGGCTTCACCTACCCCTTCGCCAAGGCCTGGGGTAACCTGATGAACTTTGCCGCCTACCTCTTCATGGGTATCCCTGCCGGCAAGATGCTTATTAAATATGGTTATAAGAAGACCGCTCTCATCGCCCTCATCGTTGGTATCGTCGGCCTTGCCTTCCAGTACATTTCGAGTATTGCCGGCGATGGAACCTACGTTTTCACCTACGACGGTATTCCCGTGGCCCTGAACCTGATTATCTACCTGCTCGGCGCTTTCATCTGCGGTTTCTGCGTCTGCATGCTGAACACCGTGGTGAACCCCATGCTGAACCTCCTCGGTGGCGGTGGCAACAAGGGTAACCAGCTCATCCAGATAGGTGGCACGATGAACTCGCTCACCGCCTTCCTCACCCCGTTCCTCACGGGCGTGCTCGTGGGCACCGTGACCAAAGACACCAGCATGACCGACGTGTCGCCCCTGCTGTTCATCGGCATGGCCGTCTTCGCCATCTCGTTTGTCATCATCAGCCGTGTGGAAATTCCCGAGCCTACGCTGGGCAAGGAGCAACCCAAATATGAGCGCAGCCCGCTGGCCTTCCGCCACTGCCTGCTGGGCGTCATCGCCATCTTCTTCTATGTAGGTATTGAGATTGGCATCCCCATGGAGCTGAACTTCTACATCACCGACCTGGGCTTTGAAGGCTCGGCCGCCATCGGTGGCACGCTGGCCGCCGCCTACTGGGTGATGATGATGATTGGCCGTGCCACCAGCAGCGCCATCAGCGGCAAGGTGAGCACCGCACTGCAGCTCACCATCGTGTCGAGCGTGGCCATCGGCTTGCTGCTCATCGCCATCTTCATGCCAGAGAGCGTTACCTTCAGTTTCAATGGCCACGACATTCCTGTGAAGACCATCTTCATTGCTCTCTGCGGACTCTGCACCAGCATCATGTGGGGTGGCATCTTCAATCTCTCGGTCGAGGGACTGGGCAAGTACACCGAGGCTGCCAGCGGCATCTTCATGATGATGGTGGTAGGCGGTGGCATCATGCCGCTCATCCAGGAGACCATCGCCAAGAGCGCAGGCCCCATCGCCTCTTATTGGCTCATCATCGCCATGCTGGCCTACATCCTGTTCTACGCCCTTATTGGCAGCAAGAATGTAAACAAAGATATCAAAGTAGATTAATGTATTAACCCCTAAAAACCTTATTCAAATTATGACTATCGAAGACGTTAGAAGCAGATTTATCAAGCATTTCGACGGAAAGACTGGAAATGTATATCATTCTCCCGGACGTATTAACCTCATTGGTGAGCACACCGACTATAACGGGGGCTTCGTGTTCCCCGGAGCAGTGGATAAGGGCATCATGGCCGAGATGCGTGCCAACGGCACCGAGGACACCGTGATGGCCTACGCCATCGACCTGAAGGACCGTGTGGACTTCCACCTGAACGATCCTGCCGGACCCCGTGCCAGCTGGGCCCGCTATATCTATGGCATCGCCAAGGAGTTCCAGAAGCTAGGCGTGCCCGTGAAGGGCTTCAACATCGCCTTCTCTGGTGACGTGCCCCTCGGAGCAGGAATGTCGAGCAGCGCCGCCATGGAGAGCTGCTTCGCCTGTGGCCTGAACGACATCTTCGGCGAGAACAAAGTTTCTCAGTGGGACATGGTGCTGGCAGGACAGGCTACTGAGCACAACTACTGTGGCGTGAACTGTGGTATCATGGACCAGTTTGCCTCTGTCTTTGGCAAGGCCGGCTGCCTGATGCGCCTGGACTGCCGCAGCCGCGAGTTCGAGTACTTCCCCTTCAAGCCCGATGGCTACCGTCTGGTGCTGCTCAACAGTAAGGTGAAGCACGAGCTGGCCGGTTCGCCCTACAACGACCGCCGCAGATCGTGTGAGAACGTGGTGAAGCACATTGCCGCCAAGCATCCGGAAGGAAAGTTCGAGACACTGCGTGACTGCACCTGGGAGCAGCTAGAAGAGGTTCGCGCTGAGGTGGGCGAGGAAGACTACACTCGCGCTCACTTCGTGCTGGGCGAGAAAGACCGCGTCCTGGCCGTTTGCGACGCCCTGCTGGCTGGTGACTATGAGACCGTGGGTCAGAAGATGTACGAGACGCACTATGGTCTGTCAAAGGAATACGAGGTTAGCTGTGAGGAGCTGGACTACCTGAACGACCTGGCCAAAGAGAATGGCGTCACGGGCAGCCGCATCATGGGCGGTGGCTTTGGTGGCTGCACCATCAACCTGGTTCGTGCCGACCTCTACAACAAGTTCATTTCCGATGCCAAGCAGAAGTTCGCTGCCAAGTATGGCCACGAGCCCGAGGTGATTGACGTCGTCATTGGCGACGGCTCAAGGAAGCTCTGCTAGTTCCCAATTAACTTACGGTTTACGGATTTACGGTTTACGATTTGGCTCACGCCGTCGAAAAGCGTAAATCCGTAAATCATATTAAGAATTTATCCATCCTTTCAAATTGAATATTAGTCAATGTTTCAAATAGACCGTTCCTACATCGAGCAAGTCAACCTGGAATCGCTACAGAGTCGCATCTGGGACATCCGTACCGACAACCAGGACGACCCCACCCTGCCCCGCATAGAGAACTATGGCACAACGGAGGAGGCCTTTGAAGCTTATCTGGAAAAGAAACAGAAGTTTGAGGATTTCAAAGACACCTGGCGCAGCCGCCGCCTGCTCATCCTGGGCAGTGTGTTCCTGCTCACCGTGGCTGCCTTCAGTCTGTTTGTCAAGGGTGCTACATGGGAAGCCTACGCCGTGGCATTCATGCTCTGCATGCTTATATATATGGTATATATGACCATTACGGCTTTTCGGGGAAAGGCATTCCATAACAATCCTAACGAAACATTCATCAAGGCCCTCCTTTTTTGGGACGACAACAGGGAGAAGGCTTGAACTATTTAGGTTTGAAATTCATTCTGGCCATCCTTCTTATTACAGCCCTTACCAGTTGTTCTGGCAAGGATGATGTGCATTTGCCTGATGCTCAACCCAGCAATCCACCACACGTAGAAAGAAGCACGCAACCCACGGAAAGGCAAGCATTCATCAGTGATGAAATAAAGTATTACCTGGAGCGGCATAGCCCTATTGACGAGGGCTTTGACATGGTGGTACGCTATGCCGAACATGGCGACTCATCCATGTCTGTTTATTTGCCCAAGGGCTGCATCAACCTGACCAGTATACTCCATCGCCATAATGGCAAGTCGATTGTCAGGGATGCTCAAGGGCGCCTTGTCATTGGAACCATCAGGAACGACACGCTGGTCAGTGGCGTCCGCATCGACTCCGCAGGATTCTACGCAGGCATGATGAACAGTCGCGGCGAGGCATGGGGACACGGCTTTTATCGTTCGGCTGACGGCACCTACTTTGAAGGGCACTGGGAGCACGACCAGCGCGAAGGTTTCGGACTGAGCATAGGCCGCGGCCACCTGAGAGTGGGCGCTTGGCTGCGCAACCATTTTCGGGGTGAGCACATGAGCTACCACAGCGACCGCATCTACGGCATCGACATCTCTCGCTACCAGCATGAGAAAGGCCGCCGCCGCTTCCCCATCATCTGGAAACAACTGATAATCTGGAACCTTGGGCGACGCATTAGCCAGGACCTCGTCAATGACAAGGTCGACTATCCCGTCAGTTTCGTTTACATCAAAAGTACTGAGGGTGTCACCATTGAAAATCATTATTACGGCGCCGATGATGCTTCAGTACGTGAACTGGGGCTGCCCGTGGGTGCCTACCATTTCTTTTCGACCAAGACGCCACCCGAAGAGCAAGCCCACCACTTCCTGAAGTACACATATTTTAAAAAGGGCGACCTTCCGCCTATGCTCGACATTGAGCCCAGCGACAAGCAGATTGACGACATGGGTGGTCCCCTGGCTCTTTTCGACGCCATGCGCATCTGGCTCAACATAGTTGAGCAGGCCACAGGCTGTCGTCCCCTACTCTACATCAACCAGCGCTTTGTAAACACTTATCTCGACCTGGCTCCCGACCTGAAACAGAACTACCACTTCTGGATTGCCCGCTATGGCGAATACAAGCCAGACATACACTTGGACATCTGGCAACTTTCGGGTGACGGTCACGTACAGGGTATCACCCCCGAGTGCGACCTGAACGTTTTCAATGGCTATCAGGGACAATGGGAGGAATTCCTTCGTACACAGACCATCCCATAACTTCCGACTGGGCATCCCGTCAAGATGCCAATCACACACAAAGATTATCCAGCGGAACTTTATCCCAGGAAAACAAAGCAACAAGGTCTGCTGGCATGGCAGGCTGAGGAGCAGGCTGCAAACCAGCCAGACAGGCCAGACGCCCAATGATTTCTGGGGCGCTGAAGTTTCGGCGTAGGACCCCCATATCCATACTGCTGTCACGCTTGGAGAGTCGCTGACCCTGGCCATTACAGAGCAAAGGCAGATGGGCAAAGCTTACGGCAGGGAAGCCTAGCAGACGGGCCAGATAAAGCTGTTGTGGCGATGAGAGCAGCAAGTCGCGACCACGCACTACCTCAGTAATGCCCATCAGAGCATCATCAACGACGACTGCCAGCTGATAGGCCCAGGCACCATCCTTGCGGCGGATGATGAAATCTCCTATCTCGTGGGCTAGATTGACACACTGTGGGCCATAATGTAAATCCGTGAAAGATGCATCCTCATCGGGTGTGATGAGACGTGTGGCAGCAGCCAGCCCAGGCTGAAAAGGCTTATGCCTGCAAGTGCCGGGATAGACCACCCGCCCATCGCTCTCATGTGGAGCCTGAGTGGCCAGCAAGTCGGCTCGAGTGCAATAGCAAGGATAGGTCAGCCCCAGGGCCTGAAGTTCAGCAAAATAGTGTTCATAAATGTCAGAGCGCTCACTTTGCCACACGGGCTCACCGTCCCACGCCAGCCCCAGCCACTGCAAGTCGTCCATCAGCTGCAGTGCATATTCACGCCGGGAGCGTGCCGGGTCTATATCCTCAATACGCAACAACCATTCGCCCCCGTGACTCTTGGCCGATAACCACGACAACAGCGCACTAAACACATTACCTAAATGCATGCGTCCTGTGGGTGATGGTGCAAAACGTCCCTTCATCATTTATACTCCTTCTGCCGCGCAAAGGTACTAAAATTAATGATAGTTTCCAATTTTTATAACGAAATAATTGGCTATGTGGAAATAAAAGTGTAATTTTGCAGCGTATTTCAGATGACACACTTCAAACTAAATTAATATTCAAGAATTATGAAGAAGTACAACTTCAATGCTGGCCCATCGATGCTTCCCCGCGAAGTTATCGAGGCCACCGCTCAACAGTGTTTAGACTTCAATGGCTCCGGTCTCTCCTTGATGGAGATTAGCCATCGTGCAAAGGATTTCCAGCCCGTCGTCGACGAGGCCGTGGCTCTGGTGAAGGAGCTGCTGCAGGTTCCCGAAGGCTACAGCGTCATCTTCCTTGGCGGCGGTGCATCGCTCGAATTCTGCATGATTCCCTATAACTTCCTCATTAAGAAGGCTGCCTACCTGAATACTGGTGTTTGGGCCAAGAAGGCCATGAAGGAAGCCAAGCTCTTCGGCGAGGTGGTTGAGGTAGCCTCCAGCGCTGATGCCAACTACACCTTCATACCAAAGGGCTGGACTGTTCCCGCCGATGCAGACTATCTGCACATCACGACCAACAACACCATCTATGGCACTGAGATCCGCAAGGATCTGGATGTTCCCGTGCGCCTGATTGCTGACATGTCATCCGACATCTTCAGCCGTCCCGTCGACGTTTCCAAGTATGATGCCATCTACGCTGGTGCACAGAAGAATCTGGCCATGGCTGGTGTAACGATTATTATCCTCAAGGACGATGCCTTAGGCAAGGCTCCCCGCGAGATACCCACCATGCTCGACTACCGCACGCACGTTGACAAGGGCTCTATGTTCAACACACCTCCCGTGGTGCCCATCTATTGCGCATTGGAGAACTTGCGCTGGATTAAGAAGCAGGGCGGCGTTGAGGCCATGGACCGTCTGGCTCATCAGCGTGCAGAAATCGTTTATGGCGAGATTGACCGCAACAAATTCTTCGTCGGCACTGCCAAGGAGGAGGACCGTTCGCTGATGAACCTCTGCTTCGTGATGGCTCCCGAATACAAGGAGCTGGAGAAGGAATTCCTGGACTTCGCCACTTCAAAAGGCATGGTTGGCGTGAAGGGCCATCGCTCAGTGGGTGGTTTCCGTGCTAGCTGCTACAATGCTCAGACCATCGAGGGTGTAAATGCACTTGTTGCCTGCATGAAGGAATTTGAGAACAACCATTAAGAAACGACCTCACCACCCCTCCTCTACCAGGGAGGGAAAGTCCGACCAGACCTTGGAGGTGGTATAACAACAAACATCAACAGGAAGCTTGGCACCCCCACTACAAGCCAAGCTCCCCTCCATTCGGGAGGGGCTGGGGGCGGTTAATATATGAAAGTATTAGTAGCTACAGAAAAGCCTTTCGCAGCCGCAGCCGTGGCTGGTATCAAGGCAGAAGTTGAGGCAGGAGGCCATCAGCTGGCTCTGCTGGAGAAATATACCGATAAGAAAGAGTTGCTCGACGCCGTCAAGGATGCCGACGCCCTGATTATCCGTTCGGACAAGGTGGATGCCGAAGTACTCGAAGCCGCCAAACAGCTAAAGATTGTAGTGCGTGCTGGTGCTGGTTACGACAACATCGACCTTGCCGCTGCTACTGCTCACAATGTGGTTGCAGAGAACACACCAGGCCAGAACGCCAATGCCGTGGCCGAGCTTGTGTTCGGTCTGCTGGTATTCGCTGTGCGCAATTTCTACAATGGC
>CAMNJH010000008.1 GCA_946541275.1 uncultured Prevotellaceae bacterium | reverse complement strand
AGGCCGCCCGCAAGCTGGGCTTCACCGTCAGCCAGACCATGATGGTGGCGCAGCGCCTGTATGAGAGCGGACGCATCACCTACATGCGTACTGACTCGGTCAACCTGTCAGCGCTGGCCATCAACACAGCCAAGGAGGAGATTACCAGCCTCTACGGTGAGCAGTATTCGAAGGTGCGCCAGTACCATACCAGCTCGAAGGGTGCCCAGGAGGCTCACGAGGCCATCCGACCCACCTATATGAACCAGCCCACCATAGAGGGCACGGTGCAGGAGCGCCGCCTGTACGACCTTATCTGGAAGCGCACCGCTGCCAGCCAGATGGCCGATGCCGAGATAGAAAAAACAACAGTTGAGATCAGCATAACTCCTAACTCACAACTCCTAACTCCTAACTCTTTCACCGCCCAAGGTGAAGTGGTGACGTTCGACGGCTTCCTGAAGGTTTATCATGAGTCAACGGACGATGACGACACGAAGGACGAGGCCTTCCACCTGCTGCCCCCGCTAAAGAAGGGCGACGAGCTGACCCGCCGCGAGATCAGCGCCAGCGAGCGCTACAGCCAGGGTCCGCAGCGCTATACCGAGGCTTCACTGGTGCGCAAGCTGGAAGAGCTGGGCATCGGCCGACCTTCTACCTACGCCCCCACCATCAGCACCATCCAGCAGCGCGAATATGTGGTGAAAGGCGACAAGAAAGGCGAAGAGCGCCAGTATAATGTCATCACCCTGAAGGGTAAGCAGATCACGGCCAAGATGCGCACGGAGAACGTGGGCTCAGAGAAGGGCAAGCTGCTGCCTACTGACATAGGACTGGTGGTGAACGACTACCTGATGGAGCACTTCCCAAAAATCATGGACTATAACTTCACCGCCAAGGTGGAGCAGGACTTCGACAAGATTGCCGAGGGCAAGGAGCACTGGGAGAAGATGATGAAGCGCTTTGACAAGGACTTCGAGCCCACCGTGGAGAAAGCCATCAGCCAGCGCTCTGAGCACAAGGCTGGCGAGCGAGAGCTGGGCATCGACCCGAAGACAGGCAAGCCCGTGTTTGCCAAGATAGGACGCTACGGCCCCGTGGTGCAGATAGGCGCGGCCAACGAGAACGACAAGCCTCAGTTTGCCCACATGCCGAAAGAGCTGAGCATGGAGAACATCACACTGGAGCAGGCCCTGGACCTGTTCAAGCTGCCCCGCATGCTGGGCGAGTACGAGGGTGAGCCTATCACCGTGGGCACAGGGCGCTTCGGACCCTACGTGCTCCACAAGAAGCTCTACGCCTCGCTGCCCAAGGGCATTGACCCCATGACGGTCACCATTGCCGATGCCATGAAGCTCATCGACGAGAAGCGCCATCAGGAAGAGAAGAAGCACCTGCGCGTCTTCACGGAAGACCTCGACCTGGAGGTGCTCAACGGTCGCTACGGCCCCTATCTGTGCTACAAAGGCAAGAACTACAGGCTACCCAAGGCCCTGCACGACAAGGTGCGTGAGCTGAGCTATGAGGAGGCCATGGCGGTAGTCAATAAGAGTTAGGAGTGAGGGATTCCCAACTCCTAACTCCTAACTCTTAACTCCTAACTCACCATGACTCGTATTATCCTCATCGGTTACATGGGTGCTGGCAAGACCACGGTGGGTCGGTCGCTGGCCAAAGACCTGGGACTGGCTTTCTATGACCTGGACTGGTACATAGAGAACAGGCGCCGCAAGAAGGTGGCGCAGATCTTTGCCGAGGTGGGCGAGGAAGGCTTCCGGCAGATAGAGTACAACATGCTGCATGAGGTGGCCGAGTTTGAGGATGTGGTCATCAGCTGTGGCGGCGGAACGCCCTGTTTCTTTGATAATATTGACTATATGAACCAGCAGGCTCAGGTGGTCTACCTGCGTTGCGCCCCCGAGGTGCTGCATGCACACCTGCTCATGGGGAAGACGGAGCGCCCACTGCTGAAAGGCAAGAGCCCCGAGGAGCTCATCAGCTTCATCAAGGAACAGCTGGCGCAGCGCGAGCCTTTCTACAACAAGGCTCACTATCAGCTGGACGTCTCGCTGATGGATAACTACGACAAGATTAAAATCACCGTGGAGAAGCTGAGGGAGCTGCTTAATAATTTAAGAGGTGAGAGGTAAGAGGTAAGAGGTGAGAGAATAGATTAGGCATCGGTTAAAAGTCCGAAGGGCTGGCAGAACACAGGCAGGGGTATAACCCCTGCTTTAAGACGAGAACTAACAAAACCCCGAAGGGATGGTAGAAGAAATATCTGCCGTCCCTTCGGGACTTTTATAATCCATCATTTTTGCATGTGGTCTGGATGTCCCTTCAGGGAAGAAAGAGACCCCACCCCTGTCCCCTCCCCTTGAAGGGAGGGGACTGCTGTCGCCTTGTTCGCACAGGGAACTGCTTCCTGCATAGGGACCCCACGAGGCTCAATCCCGATCTTCGGACGCCCATTCCCGCTGTCGCGCCCATTCCCGACCTTCGTTCGCCTACCCGTAGCCTTTCCCCTCCCTTCGAGGGGAGGGGCTAGGGGTGGGGTCTCTCATTATCCTAGCGCACCACTTTCTCCGTCCTCACGGTGCCGTCCTCCAGCGTCTGGGCTTTGATGTAAAGGCCGTGCTGAGGCATGGCCACGGGATGGCCGTGCAGGTCATAGAACATGGTGGAGCGCACGCGCTTGTCGGCCGTACGGGCCAGCTGCTCAATGGCCGTGGGCGTCTTGGAGGAAGCGCCGGCAGCAGCTTTGTTGGCATTCAGGATGACGCCCGACTCCTTGTCGAAGAGCAGCGCCACCACCTTCAGGTTGTTCTTGTCCTGAATGACGGGGTCGCCACTGGTGTTCTTCACCTGGCGGATGTCGAAAGCATAGCTGCAAGACTGTGTCACGTCGGCCTCGATAGGAGCCAGCAGGGAGTTCTCGATGCCAGAGATGCCCGAGCGGGCCACGACGACAAAGTTGAACACGAGTCCGTTGATATAGCTGCCACCATTGGTGAACGTGCTCATGGACGAGGGCCATCCCGACTCCCCGGAATAGTAGTTGGCCTGTGCCCAGCTGCTGCCCGTGCCAGTCAGCCCGTCACAGAGCAGGATGAACCCCACCTCATAGGGGCAGTCAGCCCGCTCCAAGGGGAAGGTGACGAGGGCGGTGGCGGTGAGCACGCTGTCCTCCGTCCATGTCGACTCCACATCCACCTCGGCGGGAGCCAGCACGGTGCAGGCGCGCTGCCACATGTCATCAATGCCAAACGTCTTGCCTGCCATGGAGCCGCTGAAGGCATCGGTGGGCGCCTTGCGGTCGATGAAGGCGGCGGGGAAGCCAGGCACCGAGCTGGGGAACTGGCCTGAGGCCATGACCTCCATGGGGTCGCGGTTGTGGTAGGATATTCCGATAAAGTCATCAGGATGCAGGCGGTTCATCTCCTCCAGTCCCACGAAGCCGCGCGGGCAATAGCCGCACCAGGTGCCTGTGTACTCCTCAAGGACTGCACGGTGGATGGGCAGCGTGTGGTAGAGGTTGGCTAGTCCCTGTCCCTGGCGGGCCACGTCTTCATTGTTGAAGCCGTCCACCTGGGTAATGTCGATGGTGACGGGATAGGCGCCCTTCTCAGCCACGGCGGGCAGCTGCACCTGGAAGGTGGCCGAGCGACCGTAGATGCCAGGCAGCTTTCCGTTGCCCAGGTCCACATGGCCGCTGCCTGTCTGGCCAGCCAGCTCGTAGGTATAGTCAAAGGAAGCCACGCCCTGCGTGCCGTGGTTCACTACCTCCACGGTGGTGGTGTTCGCCTCGCCCGTGCGTCCGTCGAATTCCTGCACGTAGCCCACGCCCACGGCATGCTCGCTGACGTTCTCGCCCACCAGCACCACCTGGATGGCCAGGTCGGTCATCTGGTCGGCCATGTCGTGCCAGGCCGTGCGGTAGACATCAGAGGAATGGAGGAAGAGCCCGCCCTGCGTGATGCGCCCGGTGACCACCAGGGGGCGGCGGGCAGCGGTGCTCTTGGCCAGTTTGAAAGTATAGCCCACGTAGAGGCCTTCCTCAGTGATGGTATAAGGCTCGGCGAAGTCCACCTGTGTGTAGCCCTTCTTGGGGTCGAAAGCCTGGGTGGCAATGTCGGCCTCCTGTCGGCGCTGGCTTTTGATAAGAGGCAGCTCCTTTGACAGCCAGGCCTGTCCGTCGGTGAGGTCGTTGGCAAACGGGAAGGCTATGCGCACGGCTTTCACCTTCAGGCCCACGAGGGCCGGGTCGGTCAGGTGCTGTGCCACGTCGTAGGTCTCAGCCTTCACGCTGCCGGTGCCTGCTGTCCTGGTGCTGTCGCCACGGCTGTAGATAATTTCCGTCTCAGCAGCCTGCAAGCTTGTGGCACTGCCTAGGAGCAGCGCCACAAGAGCCAGACTGAAGGACAGGAATCGATGGTTGGTCGTCTTCATATCCTGTGATGATGTGTGATTGAACGCATTACTTACGAATGAGCTTCATGCTGCGGCGCGTTCCGTCAGCCTGGGTAACGGTCTTGATGACCAGCCCCTTGGCATTGGCGCTCACCTGGCGGCCTTGTGCGTCGTGGTAGCTGACGGCAGCTGCCTTCTCACCATTCACGTTCTTCACACCCACGGCCACATTGTCGAACGGCTCGTTATAGATCTGACCGGTGGCCAGGTCGAAGTAGACGATGTCCGACCTGTTCTCCTGGTCGCCACCACGGTAGATGGTCTGGATGCCTACGTTCTTGGCGGGCTCGAAGTAGATGGTGAAGAAGCTGGTGTAGATGTCGAAGTTAGAATCAGAGAAGCCATAGGGAATCTCCTCCATTTCGTCGGTCAGGCCAGTGTAGTCGTCAGGGCTGAAGATGAACGGCTCGTCATCGATATAAGCCATCCAGGTGAGCTTCTCGGGCACGATGAAGTTACCATCGACATCGGTAGCCGAGATGGTGAACTGCAGGGCGTTGTAGCCCCACTGGCTGTAGGAGGCACTGTAGTTGGTGATGACGGGATTGGCCGGAACGGCGGGTATCTCCTGATAGAAGTAGAAAGAGGGAGCCAGCAGGGCCGTCAGATAGAGACGGGCACTGGTCTTTCCCACGTTGATGACCAGGGCATCGTCGGTCTTGAACGAGCGGTCTTCGGGATTATAGTCGAACACCAGCTCGTCCAGAATCTCAGCGGCCTGAACCTCCTGGCCCGTTGACTCGTCGACGACGGTCTTGTAGCGCTCGCCCACGAAGAAGAGGTAGTAGGTGTCGTAATAGATGCCCAGATACTGGCCGCTCTTGAAGGTGAGCTTGTCGCCCTCAATGGTGCCCTTGGCATATACGCCTTCCTGGTACACATTGAGATAGACCTCGTTGCCTACGAAGGCCACCTTCACCTGCTCAGCAGAAGGAGTGCCCTGTATGTTGGTATAGCTCACGGTGATGGTCTCCAGCTCAGCGCCTTCGGGCAGCTGCACCAGTCCATCGGTCAGGGGCTGATAGTGCAGGTTCCAGTTGGTGGCACCCTCCCAGGTGAAGTTCACGCCATCGGTGGTGTAGACGGCGCCAATGGCATAGTTGCCATCCACGTAGGGGTCTTTATTGGCATCGATGCTGAGCAACTCACCGTTCTTATAGAGCAGCTTGATGTCGGTATCACCCTGGGCCTCCACGAAGCGTCCTTCGCCTGCAGCCTGGTCGGTCCACTCCCACACTACCTTCGTGATGTAGTAGTCGTACACGGCATCGCTGCCCTCGCGCTGGTCGATGAGCTGACGGTGGATGATGATGGTGTCGTTCTCAGCGCGCTCGGCCTTCACCCAGCTACCGGCATTGAGATAGGTGGGAAGGTTGTAGATGTAGACATTGCCATCGGCGCCGTCCACAATCTTACCCATGCCGCCATCGGTGCTGACATCCATGATGCCATAGAGCCAGTTGCGGCCCAGGGCGCCATAGCTGACCACCACCTGGTCATAGAGCGTGCCCTCGGGCGTCTCAGTGATGATGGCCGAGGCGTCAGCAGCACGAGAGATGAGCGCGGGGGCCGACTGGGGCTCCAGGTCGATGACCTGATTGCTCTGCAGGGCTACTTTTTGCGGGCTGAAAGCAGGCAGCGGCTGAAGAGCCGGCGTTGTTAGAGACTGTGCCGATGCTGAGAATGCGGTCAGCATGGCAACCAAAACAGAAAGCGTAAACTTTTTCATAGGTTGAAATGATTTTAATTAAGCTAATTTTAGCATTTTATCTTTTAGCCTGCAAAATTACAACTTTAATTATACAAATGCAACTTTCTGCAAGCATATTTCTAATTTTAGTAACAAAAATACCAAATTAATAGTAATGGAGGAGAGGAAGGAGTTATTATAGGAGTGGAGGAGTGAGAAGTTAGGAGTGAGAAGTTAGGAGTTAATAAGAGTGAGGAGTTAGGAGTGGAGGAGTGGAAGGAGTGGAGGAGTGTAGACAATAGAAATTCGCCTAGACATAGACGAAAAGGATCGATGAAATGGCCATTTTATGATTGCTATTCCCCAAACTCAAGAACTCCAAACTTTTGTGTGTAAGGACTATGAATATCTGTAAAATCGAATGTCAGTTTTCCATTGTCCTTTAAGACATCATACATTCTTCTACTGCGGCTATCCGATGTAAGATAATAATTTGCGGATTCACATTCAGCCTGAACGAGCAATTTTACATCATTTTGAATGAGAATACGAGCATCAACTTCAACAACGCCCTTAGCCTTCGCTTCATAAAGAATTCGAGCACATTCGCCTGTTTTGCTTGCATGATATGCATTAAACGGGGAGAGAAGAATCTGCTTCAGAGGAAGATGTTCAATCCTATCTTTCACACAAAACTCAGCTACAGCTATAGTACTCATGCGAATGACATAATCATTCTCTAGGAAATAGCGTAAATAACCAACTGCATTCTCATGCAGCTCACTAGTTCTGTCTAACAAACGTATGACAAAACCAGTATCACAGAAAACGATTTTATCGTTCGACATAGATGCCCTCCCGTATCTCATGTAAGAACTTATCAGCATCTATGCCAGACCACACAGGAGTAGACGCTTCTATTTTTTTCTCCAAATATGCCATATCAAATTTGGGCTCGAACTCAATCATTTCTATGAGTTTTAGAGAATTTCTATCTATGTCACCAGATATAATATTTTGCTTTGCTGTTGCTCGAACGCCAAACTTCCGATACAAAGGGTTGCCTTCAATATTTGTAAGTATTTCTTTGTCCGCGTCTATCATTATAAGTCCATCCTTTGTGTCAAGATGGATATTTGATTTATTTTTACCCCCAGCATCAACAATGGTGCCATAATAATATACTTCTGCATCAGCCCAAACACTCTCTGTTCTTTTAAAGTAAGTTTGAGGTGTTATACGCACGATATGCTCTTTGGACTCCGAAGTAGAAACATCAATATTGAAGTTGTTTTGTATGGCAAACCTCTGCAATCCCTCAAATGCGCCTGCTGTTTTGGCATCTAGCTGATCGATAGATGTTGTACTTGCTATTAATGCTAGAACAGATGCGAATTCAACAGCTTTCTGTTTGCTTGTTATGAATACATTATTAACAGAACCATTTTCAATGTGGAATGTTGTTATCGGAGTTTCTTTTCTTTTGTCAAGGTCAAGTAATGCTATGGCATACTCTAACACACTTTGCATCAGAGTAATATCGTAGTTCTCAGGAGTCAATGCTTCAGCCCCATACTTCCCTTCGATATGAATTGTAACTTGACCTTTGTTCTGCATCATTTTGACTTTCTGGTTGCAAAGATAATGCTTTTTTGTTAATTAGCAAACTAATTTATGTTTTTTACGGTGAAATCTACTAATTCAAACTCTTAACTCCTAACTCTTATCAAGTGGTATCTCCATCACGAAGCAGGCACCCATTTTGTAGCTGGTGTCCAGATAAACGCTACCATTGAGCAGGCGTGCACACTGCTGCGTCAGGGTGAGTCCCAGCCCCAGCCCATCGCTAAAGCTATCGAGCTTAGTGAACTTGTTGAAGATGATGCCCTGAGCCTCCTCAGGAATGCCGGGCCCGCGGTCCTCCACTTGGAACATCACCTTCCTGGCTCCAGCCTTGACGCGCAGGGTGACGGGGCCGTCGGGCGAGAATTTCTTGGCATTCAGCAGCAGCTCGTTGAGTGACTTGATGAGGTATTCACGATGCGTCTTTATGCACAGGTCAGCAGGCACCTGGGTATCAACGACCAGCTGGGTGCTGACGGGCTGCAACTGGTTGAAGAACGTGGCGCATTCCCGGGCCAGCTCACAGCAGTTCACCTTGTCCTTCAGCTCAATGCTCATCTGGTTGTTCAGATGGGAGGCAACCACCAGCATATTGACCATGCGGTTGATGGAGTTGGCATTCTGCAGCATGGTGGCAGTCAGGTGCGAACGCTCCTCCTGCGACATTTCCAACTGGTTGTCGCGCATCACCTGGAGGAAGCCCAGGATGATGTTCAGCGGCGTGCGGATCTGGTGGAGCATCTCACGGAGGAAGGCCGTCTTCTGGCGGTCGGCCTCGGTGGCCTGCTCACTGGCTTCTTTCAGCTCCAGATTGCGCTTCTCAGCCTCTTTGTTCACCTTGTTCAAATGACCCACATGTTCGTCCAGCGACTGCTGCATGGCGGCGAAATTGTTCTGTAGGCGGCCCACCACATCGTTGTGGTTGCTGAGCGGCATTCGCTCGTCAAAATGGCCGTCGGCAATGTGGCTAGCCTGGCTGGCCAGCTGATTCACAGGCTCAACAAAGCGCTTCACGGTGCGAATGCAATAATAGGCCAGGACCAGCAGTCCCAGGAAGATGAGCGGCAGGATGATGTACTGCAGATGGTTGTAGCCGGCCAGCACATCATCCTCCATGCAGACCAATGCCAGGCTCCAGCCGGCCTGTTGCAGTGGTTGGTAGAACACCACGTATATCTGACCATCCACATCGATATTCATAATGCCACTATGGCCGTCCATCATCTCGTGGCCCAGGGCTATCAGGTCGGGCCGCTCGTTGGGGTCCACATCGGTGAAGATAGTGTTCTTCACCAGTCGGGTGGTGTCAGGGTGTACAAAATAGTGACCCTCCTTTCCCAGCAGAAAGCTATAGGAATTAGGATAAGGCCTCATGGCAGAGATGGTGCGCGACAGACGCGGCAGCGAGATGTCGGTGGAGAGGACACCTATGAAGCGATCCTGCTCGTCATAGAGGGGCACACAGTAGGAGGCAATCACCTCTTCGGATGAGAGGGTGCCTTCGTTGAAGTCGTCGAAGGGGTCGACCCATACGGGCTGTCCGGCATCACGCGGCGTCTTGTACCATACCTTTTCAAAATACTCGTACTCACCCTCACGCACAGTGACAATGCTATCGCCCTGACGCACGGAGTAGGCCGAAAAGTAGCGCCCATACTCAGGGAAGTAGTCGGGCTCAGTAGTGATGGAGCAGCTGTTCACATTGGGGTTGATTTCCACCACTCGGCGGGAATAGGCCAGCAGTGAGTCGGGCTGCATGTGTGACAGCACCACCCATTTCATGTTGTGAGTGGCGTCTTCCACTTCATTCAGATAGCCCTTCACGCGCTGTGCTGTGTGGCCAAGGGCAAACTCGCCATGCTGATAGGCCTCTTGCAGCACCATGCGCCTGGAATGGGTGAAGATATAACCCAGCACCACCAGGAAGCCCACGAGCACGAAGGCCAGGAAGCCAAAACAAATTCTTCTGGCCAGCGACTGTCGGATACTTTTCACGGGATTGATGCTCATGGGTCAGTCTTTTGTGGGTGAATCTTCAATATCTCTCTTGCCCGTAGAGACAATGATCATGCGGTCAAGGAGCTGGGTGATGGTCGCGGTGTCGGCCATCATCTGCTCTGTAAGATGGGTTATCTCCTTCTGGCTCAGCTTGTCCTGGTGCTCATGGATGGAGGTCACCATCTGTAGGATGTCGTTGGCAGGCGCCTTCAGCTGGTCGGTGGCGCTGTGCA
This sequence comes from uncultured Prevotellaceae bacterium, assembly GCA_946541275.1. Taxonomy (GTDB): domain Bacteria; phylum Bacteroidota; class Bacteroidia; order Bacteroidales; family Bacteroidaceae; genus Prevotella. The sequence continues at coordinate 24,507 of CAMNJH010000008.1, read as the reverse complement.
TGAAGGCGTTCTTGGCGTGGTTGGCCTCCTGGATGTGGTGATAGGTGGCTTTCAGGGCTTCTCCCTGCTCGTCCAGCTGTTGTCGGCGCTGCGTAATCTTCTCCAGGTAGTTGTCCAGCGAGTTCTGCATAGCCCGGAAGGCACGCTGCAAGTGTCCCACCTCATCAAGACGCGAGGTGGCTTCCACGCGCTCATCGAAATGGCCCTCGGCCAGCAGGCGGGCAGAGTTGTCGAGCTTCGCCAGAGGTCTCAACAGCAGCTTCAGATAGAAACGGCTGAACACCAGGAGCGCCAGCAGACTGACCAGTGAAAGGAGGAAGGCCAGATGGCGCAGGCGGTAGTACTTGGCAAAGATATCACGCTCTGGCCAGACGATGTACACGCTCCATGCGGCATTCGTGAAGGGGCGGTAGAACACATAGCACATCTCGCCATCCAGCTCCAGCCGGCTCATGCCTTTCTCGCCATTGAGCAAAGCACTGACCAGCTCCAGGTTTTCCTTGTTGCGACTGCTCTCCAGATGCTCCAAGGCGGCTCCTGGCCGCAGCATGGCGCTATCGGCATGGATGATGAACGAGCCCCGGCGACTGAGCAGGTTGCACTGGGCATTGGGCGAGGGCCGCGAATACTGGGTGGCCCGCGACAGGCTGTCGAGCGAGATATCGGCTCCGAAGACGGCCACTGGCGGGGAGCCGGGCAAGGAAGCATCGTGAAGGGGCACGCAGAACGAGGTGATGGGTTTTTTGCTGTACATCTTCACTGATGACGGGTCGGCCCAGAGATTGCTGTCTTTCAGCATGGGAATGGAAAACCAGTCGTGCTCCACATAATGTAGGCTGCCCGTGTCGGTCACCCGCCTGATGACATCAGCATCACGAGTGTAGAAGTCCATGTAGAAGGGCTCCTTCCCAGCATAGTATCTCTCCTTGAAGGCCACGGCGCAGCTGGCTATGAAAGGATTGGTCCTGAGGAACTGCTGGCAGTAGAATTGTAGTGAGTCAGGCGTGTCCAGATGGCGCTCCATGTTCCAGGTGATGTTGTTCACGGCCGTCTCCACCTTCTGCAGCGAATTGTCAATGCGCTGAGCCACCTGAGCCAGCGCCGCCTCAGCCTCGTCCATGGCCTCGCCCTTGATGGTCTGCTTGGCAAACCACAGCATCACCCACACCACCACAACGAACATGAGCATGACAAACGACACCACCCACAGGCTGAGCCGGGTGGCCAGCGAGTGAGGCAGGCGATTGTCAGGCAGAACTTTCATAAGGAGCAGTGGATGATGGGGTTAGGGAGTCTTCTCCAACAGGAAGCGGTCGATGAAGCTGAGCACGATGTCATACTGGCTCTCGGGCAGCTGGCAGTGGGGATGACCTCCCACGATACTCCAGGCCATGCGGTCGCCAATGCCGAAGTGCTCCCACACCTTGTGGGCAGCCTGTGCCGATACTTCCATGGAGGGGTCGGCCAGCCACTTATAGTCAGGATTGCCCAGCAATAGCAGGGCACGAGGGCACACCAGCGCGCAGAGTTCGTGCTGGTCGTAGGGCAGGCGATAGACGGAGTCGCCACGGAAGGTGTCGCGCTGACTCTCCTTGAACCAGTGATAGTCCGTATGATCCAGGTCCTCCACTCCCTCCAGGGTGTGCGACACGCGCCAGGCGGCAGCACCGCCGCCACCAGGCTCCTGGGCTATGGTCAGCGCCACGCGTTCGTCCAGGGCACCGCAGTAGAGGGCCATCTTGCCGGCATAGCTGCAGCCGGTGACGCCAATGTGGCGGGTGTCTATCTTGGTCACCTCTGGGCCCAGCTGCTGCAGCCCGTCAATGAGGCGGCTCAGTCCCCATGCCCACTCACTATAGGCGCCATTGTCCTTCAGGTCGGGGTACAGGCGGTCAAAGTTGTGCTCGCCGCGCTCGTGGTGAGGGCCCCACTGGCCATAGTCGTTCACCTGCTTCTCACGGAAGGTCATCATGGCAATGGGACGACCCTCAAAGAGCTGGCGGGGCAGCGAGTTCATGCTGGTGCCTATCATCAGGGCATAGGGCGGCTGGCCCGTCTTGGGATAGCGGATGACGGACTGAAGGGTGAGCGTCTCACCACCCACGGTCACGTCGACCACCAGCAGCGTGTCGCCCTGCAGGCGGGCTTTCACCTGACTGGGTTTCACGGCGGGCTTCTCACCTATGCCGTAGTGTTGTATCATGGAGCTGATGCGTGCGCGCTGCTTCTTCCAGCCCTTGAAGTTTTTCACACCCTCCAGCGGATTGGGCAGTTCCCTGATTTCAGGCAGCTGGTCGAATGTAGGGAACTTACGAAGGGCATATTTGCTGCCCGTGTGCTCCTGGTCGTACACTCTGGGCTGAGCATAGGCCGTTAGCATGGTTATTAGCAACACAAGCGTGACTAATATTTTCTTCATACGCAATCATTATTGGTTTTCGTTGGCAAAGTTAATAAAAAAAGATGTAAATGACAAGTGTTTAAAGGATTTTTTCGTAACTTTGCAGCCCAAAACAGCTAAAAGTGAATGGAAGATAAGGATAAAAGCATGGACGAGAGCACAGCCAGACAGCCGGCCAGGCCCGAAGACGGCAATGAACTGGTGCGCCGCATAGCAGAGCAGAAGTACGAGTTTGGCTTCACCACCGACGTGCACACGGAAATCATTCCCGTGGGTCTGAACGAAGACGTGGTCCGGCTGATTTCTGCGAAGAAAGGTGAGCCGGAGTGGATGCTGGACTTCCGCCTGCGGGCTTTCCGCTACTGGCACGAGCAGAGCGAGCCCAAATGGGGGCATGTGCATGTGCCGCCCATTGACTATCAGTCCATCAGCTACTATGCTGACCCCACAGCCAAGAAGCCATCGGCAGCCGCTGACGGCTCGGAGAAGACCATCGACCCCGAGCTGGAAAAGACTTTCGACAAACTGGGCATCCCCCTGGAGGAGCGGCTGGCACTGAGCGGCAACACCGCCGTGGACGCCATCATGGACTCGGTGAGCGTGAAGACCACCTTCAAGGAGCAGCTGCGCCAGAAGGGCGTCATCTTCTGCTCCATTGGCGAGGCCATCAAAGAGCACGGCGACCTGGTGCGCCAGTATCTGGGCACCGTCGTACCCTATAAGGACAACTTCTATGCCGCCCTGAACAGCGCCGTGTTCAGCGACGGCTCGTTCGTGTATATTCCCAAGGGCGTCAGATGCCCCATGGAGCTGAGCAGCTATTTCCGCATCAATGCCCGCAACACAGGACAGTTTGAGCGCACCCTCATCGTGGCCGATGACGACAGCTACGTGAGCTACCTGGAGGGCTGCACGGCGCCTATGCGCGACGAGAACCAGCTGCATGCCGCCATCGTAGAGATTGTGGTGATGAACCGCGCCGAGGTGAAGTACAGCACTGTGCAGAACTGGTATCCCGGCGACGAGCAGGGGCGTGGTGGCGTGCTCAATCTGGTGACCAAACGCGGCGACCTGCGCGGAGTGGACTCCAAGCTGTCGTGGACGCAAGTGGAGACGGGCAGCGCCATCACCTGGAAGTATCCTTCCTGCATACTGAGGGGCGACGGCAGCGTGGCTGAGTTCTACAGCGTGGCCGTGACCAACAACTACCAGGAGGCCGACACGGGCACGAAGATGATTCACCTGGGCCGCAACACCAAGTCGACCATTATATCAAAGGGCATATCAGCTGGCCACTCGCAGAACAGCTATCGCGGACTGGTGCGTGCCGCTGCCACGGCCGACGGCGCCCGCAACTACTCCAGTTGCGACTCCCTGCTGTTGGGAAGCAACTGCGGCGCACACACCTTCCCCTATATGGACGTGCACAACGACACGGCCATCTTCGAGCACGAGGCCACCACCAGCAAAATCAGCGAGGACCAGCTCTTCTACTGCCAGCAGCGTGGCATTCCCACCGAGCAGGCCGTGGGCCTCATCGTCAATGGCTATGCCAAGGAGGTGCTGCAGAAGCTGCCCATGGAGTTCGCCGTGGAGGCGCAGAAGCTACTCTCGGTGTCACTGGAAGGAACGGTGGGGTAGATGGGAGTGAGGATTAAGAGTTAGGAGTTAAAATTACATATTATAATTATGAGAAACATCTTTTCGTTGATTGTTCTACTTGCACTTTTAGCCAGTTGTGCGCCGAAAGTGGTGACTGACATGTACACACAGGAATACGGCCCGACATCAGCTGACTCCGTGCGCCTGTTCAAAAGGAACCAGCCTGTGCCTCCCCAGACAATGGCCATCGGCGAGGTGAAAGTGGTGGACAATGGGCTGAGCACCAACGGCACTTATGAACGCGTGCTTCAGATGGCCATCGACGCCACGGCCAAGAACGGTGGCAACGGCCTCATCATCACCGAGCACCGCGCACCCGACCTGTTCAGCACCATACACCGCGTGTGGGGCACCATGTTGCGCATTCCCGACGAGGCCTTGCATACGGATAGCATCAGGGCCGACAGCCTTGGCCGACACCAGCAGCAAGTCACCATTGACCAACTGGAGTATGAGGAATTCCTGCAATACAAAGCCGCACGCGAAGAGTACGAACGGCAACAGCAGGCATGGAGGGCTTGGCGCGACAGCCTGCTCAACATGGCCCCCCGCAATATTGTGAGGGTCAGCATGGGGCCCTCGTGGATGTATTCACACTATCAGGTGGGCAATCATCTCTATAAGTCGCGTTGCGGAGTGGATTTCATGGTGGACTATGACCATGTGTGGCGTTCAGGTTTCGGCTTTGGCATCAACTATCTGCACAATTACACCTCGTTCACTGAGGGCATCAAGACCTACACCAACTACATAGGCCCTAGCTTTGTGATGGCAACACAAGGTGAGAAATTGCGTTATGACTTGGCCTTCGGCGTGGGCTATTGCCAGTACAAGGAGAAGCTGGGCAGCTATTCGGCCACCAAGCACCGCGTAGCGCCGTTTATGCGCATCGGCATAGACTATAGGCTGGCTCGTCACTGGGCCATAGGCCTGCAGATGGACGGCATCTCCATACACATGAAGAAACCCAACGACGTAAAGCTGGAGAAAAACGAATTCTACGGCATACAGCGTGTCGGTCTGAAGGCAGGATTACGATATTACTTCTAACTCCTAACTCTTCACAAATTTGATGCTGGCCTTGTGCCCGCGGTCGTCGGTCAGCAGGGCCACATAGGTTCCACTGGGCAGGTCGTTGACAGCCATCTCTGCATAGCCGTCACTGATGTTCAATGAGTGCTGAAGCACCTGCTGGCCAGCCAGATTGCAGATGTTCACGCTAACTTGCCCGTCGGCCTGGCTGCGCACCACCAGGTGGCCCACCACATAGCGGGCGGTGAAGGCGGTGTTGACGGCCAGGTCGTGGATGCCGTCTATGTAGGCCTGCTCCATGGCCACAGCGTAGCTGGACGTAAGATTGGTCTTGGCAATGGTGGGTTTCACCATCAGTTCCACGTTGGCAGCGCCATCAGGGTAGCGGCCTGCCGACTGGTCATCCTTCATCTCGCCGTAGGTCAGCCGGTCAGTCCACGACTCGTCGGCAGCGGTGAGCAGCACGTCGCCACCCTCGGCAGCCAGCTTGAAGGAAGCATGCAGCTGCGAGAGGGGCTCCAGCTTGTCGCACCAGATGATGAGGTAGCCATGGGCAGGAATGATGGTCGATGCCTGCGTGCCGCCCTTGGTAATCTGGTATTTCAGGGGGTTGTCCACATTGTCACTCAGGTACATGCCTTCCACGTCGATGGGCTCGGAGGTAGTGTTGTAGAGTTCCACCCAGTCGTTGCGCTTCCAGTACTCGTTCACATGGATATTGTTGGAGGCACTCACCTCGTTGATGCACACGGGGTGGAGGCCCTGCTGCGCACGCTCTTCAGCCGAGAGGGGGGTGAAGGTGGCCTTCAGACTGACGCTGGCGGCCGTGGGAAGGCTGATGGTGCTTTCGGTGGAGAGCAGGTTGTTGCCCTGCTTCCAGCCCGCAAACCGGTAGCCGGCCGGGGCGGTGGCCCGAAGCATGACGGGAGCGAAGAGGCGGCCATTGAACGAGGCATAGGGCACCTCAAGGTCGTTGATGTAGAGGCGGGCGCCCTCGGTGTCGGCGCTGAGCATGACGGTCTGCTTCTTGACTCCTGACAGCTTCATCTGCTGGAAGCCCTGCATGCAGGTCATCATTTTCTCCATGCGCGTGTTCAGCTGCGAGCGGATGTTGCTGGCGGCGCGGTCGGGGTTGTGCCCGTCCAGTCGCGTCATGGGCCTGACGCGTTCGGCCAGCTCGTCGACGATGGCCACGGCGCGCGTCTTTTCAAACACGCTGCCTCCCATCAGGCAGTAGGTGTCAATGAACTTCTTGCGGTATTCGTCGTGTTTCAGCAGATTGAGGAAGAAGGTGACCAGCTTGATTTCCTCCGTCCGGGTTTCGTCCAGGTCGTAAATATAGTTGAACGTCCACGTCTGGTTGTTGGCAAAGTCCTTGAAGGGGTTGCTGCTCTTGAAGGCGAAGTCGAGGTCGAAGGTGATGAAGCGATAGCGCCCGTCCTGCTGGCTGCGGAATCCCTTGATGTTGTTGTGGGGCCAGTCGGTGGAGCCCAGATAGAGCTCCATGGCCATGTAGTTGGTGAACTCGTCAATGTCGAGCAGTTGCAGCAGCTCGTCGTAGGCGCCGTCGTCGTTGATGCGTGCGCCCAGCTCATAGATGCGGTTCAGCACGTCGGGCGTTCCACCCATGAAGACCAGGTTGCTGTCGGCGCTCATCTCAAAGATGTCGATGAAGTCATCATCATAGCCATAGTTGGCCTCCACAAATTTCTTATTATTGGGTTCGCGCAGGTTGAGCACACCGCGGAATTCGCCGTTCACGTATTCAATGATGGGCTGGTAGCACTGCACGTCGAGATCGATGCCCGACCGCTGAATAATGGTCTGCAGGGCTGGGTCGGTGAAGCGGGCGTTGTATTCCCAGATGTCGTTACCGCCGTTGCGCAGCAGCAGCACTTTATTGCGGATGTAGGGTTTGTCCACGAAGAAAGGATAGTCGAAGTGGTTCTGGCCATCGAACTCCTTGCCGCTCTTCAGTTTGAACGAGCGGGGGCTGGCAGAGCGCGTCCATCCGCCGCTGACGCTGATTTCGGCATCCTGGTTGAACACCATCTGGCCATCGGGCGTGATGAAGGAGAAGTTCACCGGGCGCTCCCAGTCCATATTGTAGTTGCGGGGCTCGCTCTGCCCGTTGCCGGTGCGGCCATTGGAACCGTTGGTGTCAATGCCCCATTTGGGGTCGGTGAAATACTTCCTGTCGCCCACGATGGACACCACGGGGAAGATGTACTGGTCGGACGTCTTGATAAAGCTGCGGGTGACGGGCACGCTGGGCAGGTAGCCATCTTTGAACAGGCGGAAAGTATAGTTGGTGGTCTTGTTCACGGCGAACTGTCCGTCCACGCTGCGCTGTGAGGGGTCGGCGCCGACGCTGGGAGTGAAGAGCTTCCACGACACATCGTCGAAGTAGAAGTTGTTCTCCTTGCGGTCGCCGTTCAGATTGAAGGCAATGGTCTGCATATCCTTGGCGGTAGCCTCGCCCCACCAGTTGTACTCCATGCCCACCTGGTCGTCGGTGATGACTCCCTCGTAGGTAATCTCCTTCCACTGGGTGCCCACGTTGTAGCTGCTTTCCAGCGCCTGCCTGTAGATGTAGTTATGGGGTGTGGTGTGTGTCTGGGTGCTGATGGAGCTGGCCTTGTCGGCACGCACCTTCATGCTGAAACGGAACCGCTCGCCCGAATGCCAAACGTGGCCGGGCGTATAGATAAACAGCTGTGCGTCGTAGTCGTGCTCCGGATTGGCAATGGCATGCACCCTGACGCCGCGCGATCCGTCGTAGCCCACGCCGTCTTCTATGCGCTCCACGTCGCCGTTGCCGTCGGCATCGTGGCTGATGAGGCAGGTGGCATCGGTGCCTTCACAGTTGCCGTTGATGACGTATTCCGTCCAGGGGCCTGCCGGCTGGCCGACGCCCTGCGGTGCTGAGGGCAGGCTGCCGTCGGTGGTGTACATCAGCAAGGCACCCTCGGGAATGCTGACGCTGAACTGCAGGGAGCCATTGAAGACCGTGCTGCCCTTGCTGACCACTGGAGGATCCAGCCGCTCGCTGGCAAAGAGAGCCCCGTTGTTGCTGGCCCCGGGCGTGGCTGTAGAAGTCCAGCCCCACTCATCGCCACCATCACTGGTGCGAGCCCAGGAGGTGCGGCTCATGGCCTCAGGATAGTTCTGGCTGGTGAGCAGCTCGCCGCTGACATCGCTGAGATAGATAGTTCCGCCTTCACAGTCCAGCTTGAAGGGCGCCTGCGTCGACTTGATGTTGTTGGAGCCCAGCCACACCACCTTGAAGCCCTTTGCGGGAATGCTGCCCATACCCACCGGCATGCGCCAGCGCTTCAGGTTGGCAGCATCATCGCTGAGGTACATGCCATCCAGGCTGACGGCCTGGTCGCCAGGATTGTAAAGCTCTATCCAACTATCGAAATTAGTGGCAGGACTCATGGCCTCGCCTACATTGGCTGCCATCACTTCGTTGATGACCAGCGCTGCTGTGATGATTGATGTAAACATGTTCCCGAGGAGTTTTTTTTCAGCTGCAAAGGTAATAATAATATAAGTAAAAAGCGTGTTGAAATGCCCAAAAAACGTTTCCTGATGTCTTTGTGTAACATTTTTAATAAAAAAAGATACATCTGACGGGGGTTTCTGTGAAATATCTTTTGTAAATTTGTGGCCAGATTACGCAACAAAGATTGATTCTACAAAATGAACAGGAAGTCGTTTTTGCTCATGGCGCTGCTGAGTGGAGCCGTCATCACGGCAGGGGCTCAGGGGGCCGGTGAGAGTGAGAAAAAGTACGAGTTGAAGGTAGGCCAGCTGACGATGACCATCGACGCTGCGCACGGCGGCAAGATTCTGTCGCTGAAGCAGGGCGACCAGGAGGTCATCTCGCAGTCGCGCTGGCCCGAGTCTTTCGGAAGCACCTTCTGGACCAGTCCGCAGAAGGAGTGGAACTGGCCGCCAGTGCCCGAGTTTGACAAGGCAGCCTACACCGTGGAGCAGGAGGGCAAGAACCATCTGGTGCTGAGCAGCCCCGTGTCGGAAAAGCTGCATCTGCGCGTAGGTAAGGAGTTTGCCGTTGATGCCTCCGACCAGGCTTTCGTGGTCACCTATTCCATCACCAACGAGGGCAGTGAGCCCCGCCAGGTGGCACCCTGGGAGATTACGCGAGTGCCCAATGCCGGCACCATCTTCTTCGATGCCCCGGCGGAAGCCATCACGCCCGCCGGAGTGCTCGACTTCAAGGCTGCCCACGGTGCCATGTGGTATGATGCCGACGAAGCTGCCCAGAACCGTAAAATCAATGCCGATGCCCGCGGATGGCTGGCCTATTGCAACAACGGCTTGCTGCTGATGAAGCAGTTCCAGGACCTGAGCGCCTCCATGCCCGCCCCCGGCGAGGCCGAAGTGCAGGTCTACGTGAACAGGGGCAAGAGCTACATAGAACTGGAGAGCCAGGGAGCCTATACCCTGCTGGCGCCGGGACAGCGACTCAGCTGGACGGTGAGGTGGTACCTGATGCCCGTGGCCCAGGAGCCCCTACCCTCGCGGTCGTTGCTGCAAAGAGTGAGGCACCTCAGCAACCGCGCTGAGCTGAAGGCCGACTCACTGAAGCTGCAGCGCTGGGTGAAAGGACAGGACCGGCAGGTGAACATGCCGCTGTTCCAGACGAAATACACCGCCGACCCGTCACCCATCGTGGTCGGCGACACGCTGTTCCTCTTCACCTCGCACGATGCCCACCCCGAGGATATTCCCGATGTGAACGAGCGCAGCTCGGCAGGCTTCTTCATGTACGACTGGCTGCTGTGGAGCACCACCGACATGGTGAACTGGACGGAGCACGGCGCCGTGGCATCGCTGAAGGACTTCAGCTGGCGCAGCCGCGACAATGGCGGATGGGCCATACAGACAGTAGAGCGCAACGGCCGCTACTATCTCTATGCCCCTCTGCACGGCCACGGCATTGGCGTGCTGGTCAGCGACTCCCCCTATGGTCCCTTCAAGGACCCGCTGGGCAAGCCCCTGGTGTGGCAGAAGGAGAACTGGGACGACATTGACCCCACCGTCTTCGTGGACGACGACGGGCAGGCCTATATGTACTGGGGAAATCCGAATACCTACTACTGCCTGCTGAACGATGACATGATTTCACTGAAGAGCGCCATTGTGAAGCTGGACTACAAGATTGAACACTACCAGGAAGGCCCCTGGTTCTACAAGCGCAACGGCCACTACTACCTGGGCTATGCCTCCACCTGCTGCCCCGAGGCCCTGGGCTACGCCATGAGCGACAAGCCGACAGGACCGTGGAAGTCGGCCGGCTACATCATGCGCCCCACACAGCGCGACCGCGGCAACCATCCCGGCATCGTGGACTACAAAGGCCACAGCTACGTGTTCGGACAGAACTACGACCTGATGCACATTGACACCTTTGAGCACCACGAGCAGCGCAGCGTCTCGGCCACCGAGATTCACTACCTGCCCGACGGAACCATCGGCGAAGTGCCCTACTGGCTCGACCAGAAGCCCATGGAGCAGCTGCATTGGCTGAATCCCTACCAGCGCGTGGAGGCCGAGACCATGGCCTGGGGAAAAGGCCTGAAGAGCGCCAAGATGGGCATTCCCAACACGGGTGTGGTCAACGACATGCCCTACTCCACCGGTCGCCGCAACATGTACGTGACCGACATTGACGATGGCGAGTACATCCGCCTGCGGGGTGTTGACTTCGGCAGCGCCGGAGCCAAGAATTTCAGCATCGCCGCCCTTGCCACAGGCGCCTGCACCATCACCCTGCACCTGGACGAGATCAGCGGCCCGGTGATTGGCGTGGTCAACATCAAGGGCAATGACTCGGCCAAGGCCTATCGCAACTTCACATCGAAGGTGAAGGGCGCCTCGGGCGTGCACGACCTCTACCTCTGCTTCAGCAACGCCAGCGGCAACGTGTGCCTGGACTGGTGGCAATTCAAATAAGACACTAACTTTAAATACTATAAGACATGAAAAAACTAATGAGTGCCTTCCTGCTCTTCAGCAGTGCACTGACCATGACAGCCCAACCCGGCGGGGGCTTTGGAGGCTTCGGCGGCTTCCAGATGCAACAGCCCAAACTGGAAACCTCACAAGAATGGAAGGACGTGAACTATGCCGGCGACGACAAAGCCTTCCACACCTGCGACATCTACCTGCCCAAGAAAGAGGCAGCAGCCTATCCGGTGGTCATCCACATCTATGGCAGCGCCTGGTTCAGCAACAGCAGCAAGGGAGCTGCCGACCTGGGCACCATCGTAAAGACCCTGCTCGACAATGGCTATGCCGTGGTCTGCCCGAACCATCGCAGCAGCATGGATGCCAAGTGGCCTGCACAGATTCACGACATCCGCGCCGTCATCCGCTTTGTACGCGGTGAGGCAAGCAAGTACAAGTTCGACACCTCGTTCATTGCCACCAGCGGCTTCTCCAGCGGCGGCCATCTGTCGTCAATAGCAGCCACCACCAGCGGCACGAAGCAGACCAAGGTGGGCTCTGTCGACATTGACCTGGAGGGAACAGTGGGCAACTACCTGAGCGAGAGCAGCACGGTGAATGCCGCCTGCGACTGGTCGGGGCCTGTTGACCTGACCAACATGGACTGTGGCGACCACATGCAGATGGGCGACAACAGCCCCGAAGATATTCTCCTTGGCTCAAAGCTCACACAGGAGCCCGACAAGTACCGCAGTCTCAGTGCCACCAACTACATCAGCAAGCAGTGCCCGCCCATCATCATCTTCCACGGTGAGAAGGACAACGTGGTGCCCTGCTGCCAGGGAAAGGCCTTCTATGAACTGCTGAAGGCTGCCGGCGTGCGCACCGAGGCCACCTTCGTACCCGAGGGCGGCCACGGCATGGGCATGTACAGCGAGGAGAATCTCAGCAAGATGGTGAAATTCCTAAACGAAGCTAACAACAAATAATTGCCTATGAAAAAGAAACTGTTAAGCATTGCCCTCTTGGGCTGTGCGCTCAGTGCCAGTGCGCAACCCCGCTGCAATGCCGATGGAACCGTGACGTTCCAGTATTCCAATGACTCGGCCAAGAGCGTCCTGGTCGATGTGCAGTTTGCAGGCCGCAAGGAGATGGCACGCGGTGCCGATGGCATCTGGACGGTGACCCTGGGCCCCGCAGCCCCCGACATTTACCCATATTGTTTCATTGTGGACGGTATCAGCGTGATGGACCCCGAGAACCCGCTCTACTTCCCCAATGAAGGATTCAAGAACAGCCTGCTGGACATTCCCGGCGGCGGAAAGCTGGCCCACGACATCCGCGACGTGCCCCACGGCCGCGTGGAGTATGTGCACTACTATTCCAACAGCCTTGGTGCCACCAACAATGCCGTGGTCTACACGCCACCCACCTACATGGCCGACCAGCAGAAGAAGTTCCCCGTGTTCTACCTCATCAGCGGAACCACCGACACCGAAGAAGTGTTCTACAAGGTGGGCCGCGTGAACTACATCCTGGACAACCTCATTGCCGACAAGCTGGCCAAGGAGATGATAGTGGTGCTGCCCTATGGCAACCCCTCCAAGCTGAAGCCGGCCCCCAGCCAGCCACAGCAGCAGGGAGGCGGCGCCCCCATGTTCACCGACGTGTTCAGCAAGGACCTCATCAACGACCTGATGCCCTACATTGAGGCCAACTATCGCACGCTGAACAACCGCGACAACCGCGCCATTGGCGGTTTCTCGAGGGGTGGCAACCAGGCCATGTTCAACGGCCTGTCGAACCTGGACAAGTTCAGCTATCTGTGCTGCTACAGCTCGTTCACCTCGACCGACATTGCCGGCGTCTACGACAATGCTGAAGAGACGAACAAGAAAATACACCTGTTCTGGCTCGGAGTGGGCACTGACGATTTCCTCTATGGCAGCGCCCGCGACTACATGCAGTTCCTCGACGAGAAGGGCATCCACACCGTGAAGGAGTTTACTTCCGACAAGTTCGGCCACACCTGGATGAACGTGAAGTACTTCCTCAGCAAGACCCTGCCACTGCTCTTCAACAAGAAGGCTGCCGAGGCAGCCATGAAGGAAGGCAAGCCGGCTCCCGCAGCGACAGGCCAGGAAAAGCCGTTCACGCCGGGTGTCATGGCACGCCTGTTCCCCCGTCCCATCGTGTCGCCTGAATATGGTGAGCAAGGCATCACCTTCCGCTTCAAGGCCCCCGACGCCAAGCGGGTGGAGCTGCTCTGCGAAATGCTGCCCGAGACCATCGCCATGGCCAAGGATAGCGACGGCGTCTGGAGCACCATGATGACCGACTACCTGTTTGAAACCTTCAAGTACTGCTTCGTGGTCGACGGAACACCCGTGTGCGACCCGAACAACATGTACCTCTCAGCCGACCTGGGCTTCAAGTACAGCATTGCCGACAACCCCGCATCGCCGTTCAACTTTGCCTCACAGGGCAACATCCAGCATGGCCGCACGGGCTATGATGTGGAGCGGAAGGAAGCTTGGTACATGTCGGCCATGCCACAGGGCATGGTGATGCCCACCTTCATTCAGCTCATACCCCCATCGGGTGAGAGCATGGAGAGCTGGTTCAAGGAGGGCGGAGCCGACGCCATTGCCGACCGCCTGCTGGCCGATGGCAAGACCAAGCCCTGCATCATCACCACCAGCACGCTGGAGTTCATGCAGCAAGGCGGCATGCCACAGATGCCAGGCTTCAGCCCCCGAATGCTGCGTGGTGACGACTTCCCCACCTGGTCACAGCGCAGACGTGCACTGGTGAAACTGCTGCTCGACGTGGGCAAGGAGCCGACGCCCACTTTCCCGGGCGGCTTCGGCGGACGTAGAGGTCCCGGCGGCGGTGGCCCCGGCGGTGGAGGCGGCTTCGGCGGAGGCGGTGGCTTCGGCGGAGGCGGTGGCCGGTTCGGTGGTGGCGGCTTCTAACGCGCGCGCGTAAATATAGCGCGAAAAGAAGTGCTACAAGTGCTACCAGGCCACACATCCCATTGTGTGACAGACAGTTGCGGGTGCATTTTTAACATTTGAAAATGCTACCGAAAATGCTACAGGTGCTACCATGACAATAGGGCGGCGTCGTTTTCCAAAACGGCGCCGCCATTTTTAAAAAAGTCAACGCCGTTTTGGAAAAAGTCAACGCCGTTTGAAAAAAACTCAACGACTTTTTCCAGAAAACCATTCACCTTCCGGAAAAAAGCCCGGTAGCAAAATCGGTAGCACCTCAGTAGCACTTCCACCACCCTTTTATGCACCCACAAATCGCTGACACTCAGTATATTACTGCAGCGGTAGCACTTGTAGTACTTCATTTCCTTTTTACGCGCGCGCGTAGATAAACATAGTGAATGTAACATAATGCAAAGAAAAAAGCAGAAATAGAAAAATGACTTTGCGCCAAAAGTATTACCTTTGCATCAAATAAATGTTTACTACAATGAAGAATACCTTTTTCGTGGCCTTAGCCACCATGATGGCCGTGACCAGTGCACAGGCCCAGGAGAAGTATCCTTGGCAGAACCCCAATCTGCCACGTGCAGAACGCGTAGAGAATCTGCTCTCCATGCTGACCCCCGAAGAGAAGGTGGGCCTGATGATGAACAAGAGCATCTCGGTTGACCGCTTGGGCATTCCGAGCTATAACTGGTGGAGCGAGGCCTGCCACGGCGTGCGCCAGAGCAACTACACCGTGTTTCCGCAACCCATCGGCATGGCTGCCGCCTTCAGCGAGGAGCTGGTGTACAGCGTCTTCTCCGCCGTCAGCGATGAGGCGCGCGCCAACTGGAACCGCTCTGACCACAGCGTGAAGCATGTGGGCATGGGCGAGACCTACTACCCCGGCAATCCCGAACTCACCTTCTGGTGTCCCAATGTGAACATCTTCCGTGACCCCCGCTGGGGACGCGGGCAGGAGACCTGCGGCGAGGATCCCTACATGAACGCCGTGCTGGGTGTGCAGACCGTGCTGGGCATGCAGGGCCGGCTGTCGGAGAATGGATACTACAAGACCCACGCCTGCGCCAAGCACTACGCCGTGCACAGCGGCCCCGAGCCACTGCGCCACTCCATGAACGTGGAGCCAACGAACCGCGACCTCTGGGAGACCTATCTGCCCGCTTTCAAAGCCCTGGTGAAGAAGGCCGACGTGCGCGAGGTGATGTGCGCCTACCAGCGCTTTGAGGGCAAGCCCTGCTGCACCAGCGACCGTCTGCTCATTGACATCCTGCGCAACAAGTGGGGCTACGACGGACTGGTGGTCACCGACTGCGACGCCATCAACAATTTCTTCAACCGCGGCCAGCACGAAACCCATAAGGACCCGCTGTCGGCATCGGTCGACGCCGTGCTGAACGGCACTGACCTGGAATGCGGAAAGGTGTTCATGTGCCTGACGGAAGGCCTGCAGAAAGGACTCATCAAGGAGGCTGACCTGGACCAGCACCTGCGCAAGACGCTGATGGGCCGCTTTGAGCTGGGCATGTTCGACCCCGCCGAGCGCCTGCCTTGGGCCGGTCTGGGTGAGGACGTCATCAGCAGTGAGCGCTTCGACCAGCTGGCCACACAGGCTGCCCGCGAGTCGATGGTGCTGCTGGAGAACGGCAAAAACGTGCTGCCCCTCTCCAAGAGCATCAAGACGCTGGCCGTGATAGGCCCCAATGCCACCGATGTGGAGCTGCTGAACGGCAACTATGGCGGCACGCCCACCAAGGCCCACCAGCACTCACTGCTGGAAGGCATCAAGAACGCTGTGCCCGGAGCCAGGATTATCTACAACAAAGCATGTGAGCTGAACGACGAGTACACCACCGTTCACCACTTGCAGGACTTCAACGACGGCAAGGGCGTAAAAGTGGAATTCTGGAACAACAAGGAGCTGAGCGGCGACCCCGTGAAGACCGGCTACTACACGGAAGAGCTGAACTTCTCAACCTTCGGAGCCTGGGGCTTTGCTGAGGGCGTGGACAACGACAACCTGTCCGTGCGCATCACAGGCCAGTATAAGGCCACGTTCACCGGCGAGATGAAATACACGCTGATGACCGACAATGGCTACGTGCTGAAGGTGAACGGCCAGGTGGTGGAAGAGGCCAAGAACGAGGGCCGCCGTGGATTCGGCTTCCGCCGTCAGGTGCAGTACAAGTCATTCCCCGTGGAGCAGGGCAAGACCTACGACGTGTGCATTGAATATCGCCGCGGCAACGGACAGTTCGCCATGCTGCGCGGCGACATCTGCGAGCGCCGTCTGGCCGACTTCTCCGACCTGGCCCGCGAGTGCAGCCAGGCTGACGCCATCATCATCATCGGCGGCATCTCAGCACGCATGGAGGGTGAAGGCGGCGACAAGCAGGACATAGAGCTGCCCAAGGTGCAGCAGATGCTGGTCAGCGCCATGCACCAGACGGGACGCCCCGTCATCTTCGTCAACTGCTCGGGCTCGGCCATCGCCTTCGGCTCGGTGGAAGGCCAGTATGACGCTCTGCTGCAAGCATGGTATCCCGGACAGGGCGGTGCCAAGGCACTGGCCGACGTGCTCTTCGGTGACTACAACCCCGGCGGCAAGCTGCCCATCACGTTCTATCGCTCGAACAACGACCTGCCCGACTTCCTGGACTACTCCATGAAGAACCGCACCTACCGCTACTTCACCGGGCAGCCACAGTATGCCTTCGGCTACGGACTGAGCTACACCACCTTCAGCTTGGGCCAGGCCAAACAGTCGGCAAAGACCGCCAAGGCCAGCAGCACGGGCAAGCCCTTCTGCACGCTGACCATTCCCGTGACCAACACGGGTAAGCGCGAGGGAACAGAGACCGTACAGGTCTATGTGAAAGCCCTTGACGATGCCGGCGCACCCATCAAGTCGCTGAAAGGCTTCAAGAAGCTGTCGCTGAAGCCCGGCGAGACGCAGAAAGCCGTCATCACGCTGGATAGCGAAGCCTTTGAATACTATAATCCCGACATTGACGAGCTCTCCGTGAAGCCTGGCCGCTACCAGATTCTCTACGGCACTTCATCGCTCGACAAGGATTTGCAAACCCTTAACTTCGTAGTGAAATGAACAGACGAACATCCATCCTTATCAGCCTTTGCGCCATCGTCCTGACCCTGTCGGCCAGGACGGTGCCCTTTGGCAAAGGCCACCTGACCGTGACCACCGTAGCCAAGAACGCCGTTCGCATACAGTACACCGAAAGCGATGCCAAGAGCGACCTGCCCGACGAGTGGCTGTATGTGAAACAGGGCGAAGTGAAGAGCCGCCAGATCAGTGTCGACATTGATGCCCAGCGGCAAGTGCTCACCGTGAAAGACCGCAAGGGCCGTCCGCTGTTCACCGCCACCCGCCATCAGATGGCTGGCCAGCAGGCCACGCTGGCCTTCAGCTCGCCGGCTGATGAATGCCTCTACGGACTGGGGCAGTTCCAGGACGGCTACAGCAACGTGCGCGGTCTGACGCGCCGGCTGACACAGGTGAACACACAAATCTCCATTCCCTTGCTGCTCTCCAGCAAAGGCTATGGCGTGCTGTGGAACAACTACGGAATGGTGGACTTCAATCCCGCCGCTGACAGTGTGGTCATGAAACCCGCCACCCTGGATTCCGACTCGCAGGCCACTGAAGTGGTGAACGTCACCTCTACTCAGGGAGGCCGGCAGGAAGTGCGCCGCCGCAATGTGTTCCAGGCCGAAATCAACATTGCCGAGGAGGCCGACTATTCGCTGCTGCTTGACGTAGGGCAGAAAATGGCCCGCCGTCATCAGCTGAACATCGACGGCCAGCCCGTCATCAACATGCAGAACGTCTGGCTGCCGCCAACGGCCTCGACCATTGTGCATCTGAAGGCCGGTCGCCATACGCTGACCGCCGAGCTGACACGCGACGACAAGCCCATCGTATATTATAATAAGGTGAAGGAAGAAACCGTGTTCCGCTCACCCGTAGCCACCGCCGTTGACTACACGGTGTTCATCGGCTCGGCCGACGAGGTCATCGCCTCCTATCGTGAGCTGACAGGCCAGGCACCGCTCATGCCCTCATGGGTGCTGGGCTACATACACTGCCGCGAGCGCTTCCATTCCTCTGACGAAATACTGCAGACGGCCCGCCGCTTCCAGCAGGAGAACATGCCGGTGAGCATGCTGGTGCAGGACTGGCAGTACTGGGGAAAATATGGATGGAACGCCATGAAGTTTGACGAGCAGTTCTACCCCGACCCCAAGGCCCTTACCGACAGTCTGCACAGCATGGGCATGCGACTGATGCTCTCCGTGTGGTCAAAGATTGACAAGAACTCAGAAGTGGGCCGCCAGATGCAGGCCGACAACTACTATATTCCCGGCACGGACTGGATTGACTTCTTCAACCCCTCAGCTGCCGCCGCCTACTGGAAGAACTTCAGCCAGCGGCTAGTGCCCCTGGGCATTGACGCCTGGTGGCAGGATGCCACTGAGCCTGAGAACGACGACCTGGCCGGACGCCGCGTGAACAACGGCAGATGGAGCGGCGAGCAGGTGCGCAACGTCTATCCGCTGCTGGTGAACAAGACCGTGGCAGAAGGTCTCTGGGCGCAAGGCATCAGCCCCGTCATCCTGACGCGTTGCGGCTTCCCGGGCATCCAGCGCTATGGCTCGGCCCTGTGGAGTGGCGACGTGGGCAACGACTGGGAAACCTTCCGCCGGCAAATTGTGGCTGGACTGGGAGTGCAGGCTGCCGGCGTGCCCTGGTGGACTTACGATGCAGGGGGATTCTTCCGCCCAGGCGACCAGTACACCAATCCCGACTATATTGAGCGTATGTTGCGCTGGATTGAGACCAGCGTCTACCTGCCCCTGATGCGCGTTCACGGATACATGAGCAATACCGAGCCATGGAACTACGGCTCCGAGGCACAGGCCATCATAGCCCAGTGCCTGAACGAGCGCCAGCGCCTGCTGCCCTACATTGAGCAGTGCGCCAAGGACATTGCCAAGAAAGGCTATACACTGATGCGCCCGCTGGTGTTCGACTTTGCCGACGATGCTGTGGCCTTGCAGCAGAAGTACGAGTACATGTTCGGACCCGCCTTGCTCATCAGCCCCGTCACTGAACCTGGTGTCAAGGAGTGGAAGACCTATCTGCCCAAGAACGAGCGCGGATGGCGTGACTACCACACCGGACAGCACTATGACGGCGGACAGACCGTCACCACTGCCGTCACCAAGGCTACCATTCCCGTCTTCGTGCGTGAGGGCCAGCCCAGTGCAAGACTTATTCAGAAGCAATAGCATCACAACTACCCATTAAATCTATACAAGATGAAAAGACTTTTCTTGACAGGGCTTCTGCTGGCCGCCCTGCTCACAGGAGCAAAGGCCGACGTGGACCCTAATTTCTACATCTATCTGTGCTTCGGACAATCGAACATGGAGGGTAACGCCCAACCCGAAAGCGTGGACAAGACAGGCGTGGACACCCGATTCAAGATGCTGGCCACCACAAACTTCAACTCACCCAACCGGACCATGGGCAAGTGGTACACCGCCACGCCCCCCATCGTCAGTCCCCAAGGCGGCCTAGGCATGGCCGACTACTTTGGCCGCACCATGGTGGCCGCGCTGCCACTTGACGTCACCGTAGGCGTGGTGGATGTGGCCATCGGCGGCTGTGACATCCGTATGTTCGACAAGGACAAATACACCACTTATGCCCAGAAGGACGACTGGTCGGGACAGCTGGCCCGGCAATTCTATGGCGGCAACCCCTACAAACGTCTGATTGACATGGCCAAGGTGGCCAAGGAGACTGGCGTCATCAAGGGCATCCTGCTGCATCAGGGCTGCACCAACAATGGCGATCCCAACTGGCCAAACATGGTGAAGAAGATTTACAACGACATACTGACCGACCTGGAGCTGAGTGCCGACAGCGTGCCCCTCTTTGCCGGCGAGACCTTGCGCCAGGAGGAAGGTGGTGCCTGCTATGGCCACAACACACAAGTGAACCGTCTGCCCCAGGTGATTCCCACGGCCCATGTCATCTCGTCACTGAGCTGCCCTGGCAACGGACAGGACCCCTGGCACTTCAATGCCACGGGCTACCGCATCATGGGCAAGCGCTACGCATACGCCGCCCTGCAGGTGATGGGCCGCGAGACCGTCATGAACCCGGACTACCAGATGCCATCCGTGCTGAAAAAGTTCTATTCACTGAAGGAGTTCAACAAAGTGAATGATGTGAAGATAGCAGCGGGCTACAGCCGCCGATTGACAAAGCTGACCGGCACTTTCCAGGACAACCACCGCGAGGACATCACCAGCGAGGTGACATTCAGCAGCGATGACTTCGTCATGAGTGGCAACATGGTGAACACCACAGAAGATATCATTGGCACCGTCAATGCCACCTATCTGGACTTTATGGGACAGACCTGGACACAGACCATCACCGTGGCCGTAGGAACATTGCGCAGCGTGGAAGGAGTGGAAACCGATGACTTACAACCAAACAGCCCCGTCTATACCCCGCAAGGGGTGGAGGTAGGGAAGGGCGAGGACTGGGACAGCCTGCCCCATGGCCTCTACATCCTGAACGGAAAGAAGATTTGCAAATAACATTAATACCGACACCATTATGAAGAAGACTTTTTTTACCAGCCTCATGCTGTGCTTCATGCTAGGGGCAGCAGCTCAGAATGAAATCACCCGGCAGCGCGTCATAGAAGATGGCGGCACTGGCCCCTACAAGGCCATCATGACCGAGGTGACGGGCTTGGAAGCCCACACCATCATTGCCCCGAAGGACCTGTCGCCCTTCAGCGCCCAGCACCCGCTGCCCGTTCTGGTATGGGGCAACGGCGCCTGCTCAAACTCACCCTTCGAGCACGTGAAGTTCCTGAGCGAAATAGCATCCTATGGCTATCTGGTACTGGCCACAGGCTATATCCCAATGACCGACGACTGGTATCAGGGTCCCATGTCAAAATCCGAGCAGCAGATAGAGAGCATTGACTGGGCCTATCAGCAGAACGCTGACCCTGCCAGCCCCTACTATCAGAAGATTGACCTGAAGCACCTCTGCCTGGCCGGCATGTCGTGTGGTGGCTTGCAGTCGCTGTTCAACTGCGCCGACCCGCGCGTCTCAGCAGTGATGATTTGCAACAGCGGTCTCTTCAATCAGCAGAATGCCCATCAGGCCGTGGGCGGCATGCCCATGCCTCCGAAGGAGAAGCTGACAGAGCTGCACACACCCATCATCTACATTCTGGGCGGCAAGACTGACATTGCCTACGAGAATGGTATGGACGACTTCCATCGCATCAGTCATGTTCCCGCCTACGCTGCCAATTTCCCCGTGGGCCATGGAGGCACCTACGGCCAGCCTCACGGCGGTGAGTTTGCCATTGTGGCCAAGGCCTGGCTGGACTGGCAGCTGAAGGCCGACGCCGAGGGCGCCAAGATGTTCGTTGGCACTGATAATGGCGTGTCAAAGCGCGAGGGATGGACGCTGGAAAAGAACCAAAAGGCTGAATAGACCATGAAGAAGCACCTTTCCCTACTCCTGCTGCTATCGGCACTGACACTCAGTGCCAGCGCCCAGAAGGCACAGTCGCCCAACCAGCGTTTGCAACTCACGGTGAAGAACGACAGCACGCTGGCGCTCTACAGCGGGAAACAGCTGGCCGTGGAGATTATTACCGCTGCCAAAGGGGAGCTGACCTTTGTGCGCCAGCTGACCGACGACTACCAGATGGTGAGCGGCAAGCGGCTGCACTGCACCAATGTGGCCAATGAATACCAGCTGGGCAGCCTGGTGCTCCGCCTTTATAACGACGGACTGGCCTTCCGATATGACGAGCCCTTCGGCCAGAAAAGAGAAGCCACGGCCTATCGCATTCCCGAAGGGACAAAGCGCTGGATGCAACAGTGGACCGATAGCTACGAGGGCTTCTTCCCCCTCAGCACCACGGCAAAGATAAAGCCCGTGCGCGGCTTCAGCCGACCCTCGGTCAGTGCCGACGGCTTCAACAACCGCTGGGGCTATCCGCTGCTGATGGAGCCCGCTGATGGGCTCTTCACCCTCATCACCGAAGCAAACATTGAGCGGGGACAAAGCGCATCGTGCCTTTACAACGACGGCGAGCTGTTCCGCGTGGTGCCCGACCAAATGCTACCCGACAATGAGCGCCAGCAACAGGCCATACACTCCCCCTGGCGGGTGGTTATCGTGGGAACGCTGGCCGACGTGGTACAGTCCACCCTGGTCACCGACGTGAGTTATCCCTGCCGTGTGCCTGATGTCCGCTGGATTCAGCCGGGCGTCGTTTCCTGGGTCTACTGGGCCTACAATCATGGCTCCAACGACTATCAAATCATCAAGAAGTACGTCGACATGGCCGCCAAGCTCCATCTGCCCTATGTGCTCATTGATGCCGAATGGGACGAGATGAAGGATGGAAAGAGCGTTGAGGATGCCGTCAGCTATGCCCGCTCACAGGGTGTGAAGCCTCTTATCTGGTACAACTCCTCCGTGGGATGGGTCAATGGTGCCCCTGGCCCAAAGTTCCGCCTGAACAAGCCTGAAGACCGCGAGAAGGAGTTTGCCTGGTGCGAGCGCATCGGAGTAGCCGGAGTGAAGATAGATTTCTTCAGCGGTGACACACAGATGAACATGGAGTACTGTCAAGACCTGTTGGAGAGCGCCGCCCGCCATCACCTGCTGGTTAACTTCCACGGCGCCACCATCCCCCGCGGCTGGCAGCGCACATGGCCCAATCTGCTCAGTACCGAAGGCGTCTACGGAGCTGAATGGTATAATAATGTACCCACGTTCACCAAACAGGCTGCCGCCCATAATGCCACACTGCCTTTCACACGCAATGTGATAGGCCCCATGGACTACACCCCCTGTGCTTTCAGCGATTCACAGCACCCCCACATCACCACGCATGCCCACGAACTGGCACTCACCGTGCTCTTCGAAAGTGGACTACAGCACTTAGCCGACCGTCCTGAGAGCTTCCTGGCACAACCCCTGGAGGTACAGCAATTCCTGTCGGCTCTACCTGCAGCCTGGGACGAAACCCGCCTGGTGAGCGGCTATCCTGCCGACCATGCCGTGCTGGCTCGCCGCAGCGGCAACAGCTGGTATGTAGCAGGCATCAACGGAACGGACGAACAGAAGACCATCTCCCTTGACCTGGGCTTCATCAAGAAGGTGAAGCATATAACAAGCTTCGCCGACAGCGGGACCACCGAACAGCCATGGCGCATCAGCGAAGGCAAGCAGCTGCCACGCACCGTCACCCTCCTGCCCCGGGGCGGATTCCTGTTAGTGGCAAACTGCAAATAAACAGACTTGACGACTCCATTCGACAAGAAGACAACCGGCCCGTTGTCTTCTTTTTTTATCACATGGAGGAAACAGCATGACAATCCTTCAGCTCAAAGGCTTTCAAAAATGTTGCGCCAAAAGGGCTTTTTTGTAGATTTGTGTCATAATGTTACATTAAAAAAGATTGATGGAACATCACGCAAAGTCAGTTGACATAATCTATTTTAACTTTGCATCACCAATCGCAACCATTTTAAACACTTGATGATTTATAATTAACCTAATAATAACACTCACAAAAAACAAACCATTATGTTAAACTTTAAAGCACTACAAAAGCCTCTCATGCTGTTGGCTATGCTATGCTTGTTCCCTATAGGACTGCTGGCACAGACCATTTCAGTGAAAGGTACAGTGATTGATGAAACTGGTGCCCCCATTATCGGTGCATCAGTGAAAGTAGTTGGGGGAAAAGGTGGCAACATCACTGACATGAACGGCCAGTTCAATCTCAGTGCCTCCAGGAATGCCCAGCTTGAAATATCCTATGTGGGATATGTCACTCAGAGAGTGAACATCAACGGACGCCAGACGCTCCGTGTGGAGTTGAAAGAAGACGCCAACAGCCTTGACGACCTGGTGGTCATCGGTTATGGTGTGCAGAAGAAGAGCGACCTGACGGGTGCCGTGGCCTCCGTCAACAGCGATGCCATCAAGAACCTCTCTACCGAAGATGCCGGTGCTGCCCTGCAGGGAAAGGTGACTGGCGTGCAAATCATCAACAGCGGTGCCCCGGGTGCCGGTGCTGAGATTCGCGTGCGCGGTTATTCTTCCAACTCAGGTAACCTGAGCCCGCTGCTCATCGTCGACGGTCTGAAGGTGGACAACATCCAGTATCTCGACCCGCAGATGATTGAGTCGATGGAAATCCTGAAAGACGCTGCCTCGGCAGCCATCTACGGTGCCCAGGCCGGCAACGGTGTGGTGCTCATCACCACGAAGAGCGGTGCCAACAGTGGCGGAAAGTCCATGGTGAGCTACAACCTGCAGCTGGCCAGCCATTCGTTGGGCAAGAAAGCCGA
>CAMNJH010000007.1 GCA_946541275.1 uncultured Prevotellaceae bacterium | reverse complement strand
TCTTCCCATTTGCCGGCGCCGCTGCTGGCCAGCTTGATGCGGATGCCTATGTTGGGCCTCACGTCCAGCTTCTTGGCCACGCGGGCTATGATTTCCAACTCGTTCAGCTTCTCCACCACAATGAAAATCTGCTTGCCCATCTTCTGCGCCAGCAGAGCCAGCTCTATGTAGCTCTGGTCTTTGTAGCCGTTGCACACAATGATACTGTCGCTTTGGCATTGCACGGCGATGACGGCGTGAAGTTCAGGCTTTGAGCCTGCCTCTACTCCCAGGTTGAACTTCCGGCCGTGAGAGATAATCTCCTCCACCACAGGCTGCATCTGGTTCACCTTGATGGGGTACACCACGTAGTTCTCACCCTTGTAGTCATATTCCTTGGCGGCCTTCTTGAAGCAGCTCCAGGTCTTCTCGATGCGGTTGTCAAGTATGTCGGGGAAGCGCAGCAGCACGGGTGCAGTGACGTCGCGCAGTTGCAGCTCGTCCATCACTTCGCGCAAGTCTATCTGGGTATCATCCTTGCAGGGGGTTACGTACACATTGCCTCGGTCGTTGATGCCGAAGTAACTGGTGCCCCAGCCGTTGATGTTGTACAGCTCACGGGCGTCGTCGATGGTCCATTTCTTCATGGTGATGAGTTATTTGAGTTTCTTTCCGTCGGCAAATGCCCTACCCACCGTCTTTCCCAACTCAATGTAGCCGTGGTGGACAGGGTCGTAGGTGATGATGTGCATGCGCTCCACGTCAGGTTGCCCGTCGGGGGCCAGATATTGCTCGTCGCACAGGATGTTCACCACCTCGCCAACGAGGTAGCAGCCCGTCTCTGACTCGTCTATCTTCTGCTTCACACGGCATTCCAGAGTCATGGGTAGCTGGCGGAAAATGGGGGCGTTCACCGTGGGGGCTTTCTCAATGGTCCACCCCGTGCGCTCCATCTTGTCGGGCGTATTGCGGGCGCTCACCAGCCCCACATAGTCAGCTGCCACAAGGGTCTCGGTAGTGGCAAAAGCTACGGTGAACTCGCCGTTCACGGTCAGGTTGTCGGTAGTGGCGTGCGAGGCCAGTGAAATAATCACTTCGTGCATATCCCATGTGCCGCCCCAGGCAGCATTCATGGCATTGGCTTTTCCGTCTTTGTCATAAGTGCCGATAATCAGCACCGGCTGTGGCAGTAGCCATGGCTTCGATCCAAAACTTTTCATCTTTGTAGGTATGATAGGGGGTTATACTTGGTTTCCTTCTTCTTTGGTATGGTGTGCAAAGGTAAAGGAAAAAAGCGATATGTGCAAATATTTTATGATTTTTATGCAACCGTGCACCGCAAAACATCAGTTGTGCGGAGCAAAAAGCCTACTGATAATGTTATTAGTACAGCCACGCTACCGCTCAAATTGTATTCTTTTTGTCTCATTTCATCCTTCCTGGAAATAGTTGCTGGGCGTATATTAGCGCCCAGAATCAGATGATGGGCAGGCTGATGCCACATATCTTCTGGTAGACGTCGAGGGCATAGACGTCGGTCATGCCGCTGATATAGTCGATGACGGCCATGAGGCGCGTTTCCAAGTCGGGATTTTCAATGTCGTACTGGCTGCTGACGCGGCCAATGAGCTGCTGCGAGTAGTAGCGCTCGGGATGCTCGATGGCCTCCACCATCAGCTCCATCAGGGTGTCCATGATGCGATAGCCGGAGAGCTCGACATCGAGCACCACGCGGCTGCGGTAGATGCGCGCCCGTGAAATCTGCGTGCAGTGTTGATAAGCCTGGCAAGGCTGCGGGCTGATGTGGTCAATAAGCGAGCCGGTAAAGGTGCCGGTAAGGATGTCTTGCTCGTGCTGGATGAAGGTCTTCACGCATTCGTTCTCCAGTAGTCCTATGAGGCAGGCACGCAAGTATTGAATCTTTTCGTTGGGGTCACTCAGCTCCTCGTCGCTGATGCGCTGCAGGATGCGGTTGCGGGCTTCGTCATCAAAGAATTCCAGCATCAGCTGGGCCGTCTCGTCGTAGCTCAGAATCTTCAGTTTGTAGGCATCCTCCAGGTCCATCACCTCGTAGCAGATGTCGTCAGCGGCCTCCACCAGATAGACCAGTGGGTAGCGTGCCCAGCACTCATCGCCTATGGTGGGGATGCCCAGTTGGACGGCTATCGTCTCGTAGGCGCTGCGCTCGCTGGTGAAGAATCCGAATTTGTTCTTCTTGGACTTGTAGGAAGGGTAGGGATACTTCACGATGCTGGCCAGTGTGCTGTAGGTCATGGCGAAGCCTCCCCGGCGCCGGCCTTTGAAGCTGTGGGTGAGCAGGCGGAAGGCATTGGCATTGCCGTCGAAACGGGTGATGTCGCTCCAGAACTGGGGTGACACCTTGTCCTTCAGGTAGAGGCCCTTGCCCTCGGTGAAGAAGGTCTGTATGGCCTTCTCGCCGCTGTGGCCGAAGGGAGGATTGCCCAAGTCGTGAGCCAGACAGGCCGTGGCCACGATTTGTCCTATCTCGGGTATGAGCGAATTGGTGAAATCGGGATTCTGTGTGCACAGATGGCGCGCCACGTCGCTGCCCAGCGACATGCCCACTGAGGCCACTTCGAGCGAGTGGGTGAGGCGGTTATGCACAAAGACACTACCCGGCAGGGGGAACACCTGCGTCTTGTTTTGTAAGCGTCGGAAGGGAGCAGAAAAAATGAGGCGGTCGTAATCGCGCTTGAATTCCGTCCGGTCGTCGTGGCGCTCTAGGTGTCTGTGTTCCTGTCCCAGTCGGCAATTGGATATCAGTTGTAACCAGTTCATGGGCGCAAAATTACTAAAAAGTTGGGAGTTAAGTTATAAAACTTAGCAGTTTTTAGTAAGTGAACAAATAAAAAATGTTAACCACATGCTGATTACCCCATATTACCCGCTCCTAACTCCTAACTTTTTACTAACTTTGCACCGAATTATGGCTAAGAACTTGTATATCATCAGCGGCTGTAATGGGGCGGGGAAAACCACGGCCTCCTACACGGTGTTGCCCGAAATCCTTGGGTGCAAGGAATTCGTCAATGCCGACGAGATAGCCCGCGGCCTTTCACCATTCAATCCTGAGAGTGTGGCCATTGAGGCGGGCAAGCTGATGTTGCAACGAATAAAGGACCTGCTGGCGCGTGACGAGAGTTTCTCCATTGAGACCACTTTGGCCACGCGTTCTTATGTGAACTTGGTGCGGAAGGCGCAGGATCGCGGTTACAGCGTCAGCCTGCTCTACTTCTGGCTGGACAGCCCCGAGCTAGCCATGCGCCGCGTGGCTGAACGGGTGAGCAAGGGCGGGCACGACATACCCAAGCAGACCATCCGTCGCCGCTATGTGGCGGGCATCAAGAATCTGTTCCTCCTGTTTATGCCTGTTGTGAATTTCTGGGCCATCTATGACAACAGCGGCATTGACCGCGTGAAGATAGCCACAGGCCGGCTGGGGGAGGAAATGAACGTGAGCAATCATGAACTGTTGAACAAAATATGTGACTATGTCAGATAGAGATTATCAAGAGTTGAACCAGAAGCTGGACGACGGTCTGCGCCTGGCTCATCAGCGAATGCTGGAAGAGAAAGCCCTGCGAGGCGAATCGATAGTGGTGTCAACGGCCGAGGGAGGCATACAGTACATCCCGGCTAAAGAAGTGCTGGAGACCATTTGACGATGAAAATACAGGTAGTAAACCGCGGCCACCAGCCACTGCCAGCTTATGCCACGGCGCTGAGCGCGGGCATGGACTTGCGGGCGAACATCAGTCAGCCGGTGGTGCTGCATCCCATGGAACGGAAGCTGATTCCCACAGGATTGTACATCGCTCTGCCCCCAGGCTATGAGGCTCAGGTGCGCCCTCGCAGCGGACTGGCTTTGAAGAAAGGCATCACCGTGCTGAATTCGCCGGGCACCATCGATGCCGACTATCGCGGTGAAGTGGGCGTGCTGCTCATCAACCTGTCTGACCAGGATTTTGTGGTGAACGACGGGGAACGCATAGCGCAAATGGTCATCGCCCGCCATGAACAGGGCGAATTCGTGGAAGTGGAAGCGCTCGACGACACTGAGCGCGGTGCCGGAGGCTATGGCCACACGGGCATAGTGTGAAGAATGATAATTGGAGAGTGTAGGATTAAGAGGATAAACGGCAGAATGAACATGCAATCGATAAGGATTCCGTTAGAGCGGTATTTAGTCATGGCGCTGATGAGCATCATGCTGATGGGTGTGTTCCTGCCCATTAGCGCTCAGACCTCTGACCTCACACCACGCCCAGTCAGCCGCCAGTACGACGTGCTGTTCCACGAGGCCCTGATACAGCGTCTGAAGGGAAATCTGGATGCCTCTTTCGACCTGCTGACTCGGTGTCTGGAGTTGAGGCCCGACGCTGCCGAGACTTACTTCTACATGGGCGAGTTGTATGACCAGATGGCTAATAGTGAGCAGGCCATGAACTCCTTCAACAAGGCCTTTGAGCTGGAGCCCAACAATGTCACGTTCATGGAGCGTGTGGCCCAGTCTTATATTCAGGTTGGCGAATTCCGCGAGGCTGCCGAGGCCATTGAACGCATGTACGAGGCTGACAAGGGACGGCAGGAACTGCTGGAGACGCTCTTCGAGCTCTACATGCACCTGAAGGACTACGACAAGGCCATCAACGCGCTGAACCTGCAGGAGACTGCCGACGGTCCCAATGAGCGCATCAGCCTGAATAAGTGCCGCATCTACATAGAGCAGAACGACCACGAGCGTGCCATCAGCGAGATGAAGTCGCTGGCCGACCACTATCCTAACGATCCCACCTATGGCTCGCTCTATGCCAACACGCTGCTGGTGTCAGACCACAAGGAAGAAGCCTACGACGTGCTGATGAAGATCCTGGCTGAGAACCCCGACAATCCCAGGGCACAGCAGGTGCTGCACAACTACTACTTGCGGCAGGGCGATGAGGAGGCTGCCGACTCAGTGAGCCATGCCCTCCTGCTCAATCCGAAGGTTTCGCTCGATGAAAAGATGCCCCAGCTGCGAGCCATTATCATTGAGAATTCGATGCAGGGCGGTGACAGCATCGTCGTGCTGAATCTGTTCCAGGAAATGCTGGATAAGCTTGAACCCAAAGCTGACCTGGCTGAGATGAAGGCTACATATATGGAGCTGAAGAAGATGCCTGCTGACAGTGTCCGCCATGCCTTGGAGTATGTACTGCAGCTGGCACCAGGACAGGCTTCTGCCCGTCTGCGACTGGTGCAGCAGGCCTGGGAAGACCAGGACGACGAGCGCATCATCACTCTCTGCAAGGCCGCACGCCAGTATAATCCCGAGGAGATGGCCTTCTACTATTTTCAGGGAATGGCCTATTATCGGCAGAATGACACCGACCACGCGCTGGAAGCCTTCCAAAACGGCATCAATGTCATCAACGAGCAGAGCAATCCCGACATCGTGAGCGATTTCTACTCTTTCATGGGCGACCTGCTCTATGAGAAAGGACGGGAGGCCGATGCCTTCGCCGCCTACGACTCCTGCTTGGTGTGGAAAGAAGACAACATAGGTTGTCTGAACAACTATGCCTACTACCTCAGCCTGCAGAACAAGCGGCTGGACGAGGCCGAGCAGATGAGCTACCGCACCGTTAAGGCCGAGCCCAACAATGCCACCTATCTGGACACCTACGCCTGGATTCTCTTCATGCAGAAGAGATATGCCGAGGCTAGAATCTACATTGACCAGGCCTTGCAGCACGACGAGCATCCCAGTGCCGTCGTCAGTGAGCATGCGGGCGACATCTATGCTCTTAGTGGAGATATCGATGCGGCCGTCGCCCAATGGCAAAAGGCACTGGCCGAAGACCCGGTCAATAAGTTGTTGAAGAAAAAGTTAAAACACAAAAAATATCTCAAAAAATGAAAATGTCAAACTGTTTAAAGATCGTGGCACTGGCTGTACCCATGCTGCTGGTGTCGTGCCATTCGCACAAAAAGGTTGTTGAGGAACCTGCTGTGGTCATTAGTCCTGAACAAACAGAGCTTCTTGGCAAGGTGGACAGCCATGTTCAGAAAAAGACCACCTATGTGGGCTCTAAGTTGAAGTTCTCTGTGAGTGTCGGTGATCAGCAGTTGTCACTGACGGGTAATCTGCGTATGAAGCGTAATGACGTCATTCGGCTACAGCTCATGGCCTTCGGGTTTGTTGAGGCTGCACGCCTGGAGTTCACTCAGGACTATGTGCTTATCATTGACCGTATCAATAAGCAGTACTTGAAGGCACCTTACTATTACATTGACTTCCTGCGCAATAGCGGTATCAACTTCAATACACTGCAGGCCCTGTTCTGGAACGAGCTGTTCCAGCCCGGTAAAACTGAGCTCGACGATGAGGCAAAGAAGAAGTTCACCACTACCTCGCTGGGCGACAACGAGGCCCTCATCAACTTTGAGGATGGCGACGGTGAGTCCGTGAAGAGCAAGATGTTCTACAGCTGGCTAGTGAACGAGAGTACCGGGCGCATCAAGATGGCCAACATCATGTACCGCGACACCCACAACGGCAACACGCAGCTGAACTGGGACTATCGTGGGTTCCTGAACATGGGGCAGAACATGTTTCCCAGTGACATGGTGGTCACCCTCACCACGCCTAAGAAGGAAGTTAAGCTAGGTGTCAAGCTGAACTATCTGAACAATGATGACGACTGGGAGCCCCGCACCCGCGTCAGCGACAAGTATCGTGAAGTAGAGATTGACGAGATTCTGCGTCGTTTCATGGCTCTGTAAGCAGCTGATTTGCCTATGCGCAGGTTGCTCGTTCTAGCCATGATGCTTGTCATCTGTCTGGCTGTGCCCGCTCAAAGGCGCAACCAGCAGAGACGGCCTACGCAGAAAGAGCAGCTGCAGGAACGGCAGCGACGCCTGCGACAGCAGCAACAGCAGAACCGACAGCGCCAGCAGCAGCTTGAGCAGCAGGTCAGGCAGCGCATGAAGGATGTGGAGGCGCTGGGCAGTGAAATTGATGACAAGCAGATGCTCATTGACAGCCTGCATGTGGAGATGGATACGTTGAACAGCACGATAGCCAGGCTCGATTCTCAACTTGTCGTTCTGAAAAATGAGCTGGAGGAGCGCCGCCAGCACTATGTGCAGTCTGTGCGCTACATGTATCGCAATCGTAATGCCCAGCATCAGGCCATGTTCGTCTTTAGTGCCCAGAATCTTAACCAGATGTACAGGCGCATGCGCTTCATGAACGAGTACACCACCTACCAGCGTGCCCAGGGCGAGGCCGTGAAGCAGAAGGGCGAGCAGGTGGCCGCCAAGCTGGATGAGCTGAATGCTGCCCGCTCAGAGCTGGCTGCGCTGGTGACCAAGGGTGAGCAAGAGCAGCGCCTGCTGGAAGCTAAGAAGGGTGAGCAGCAGCGGCTGGTGGCCAACTTGCAGCGTGAGCAGCAGACGGTGAAGAAGCTGATAGCGCAGCAGCAGAGGGAGGAAGCCGAGGTGACCCGCCAGATTGACCGCATCATTGCCGAAGAACTGGAGAAAGCGCGCAAGGCCGAGGAAGAGCGCCAGCGACAGCTGGCCGAGCAACGCCGCCGGGAGCAGGAGCAGGCAGCTGCCGCCAATGCAAATGCGGGCTCCAACAACAGGCGCAACAGCCGGCGGCGCAATGGCTCAGCCACTCCTGCCACTCCCGCCACCCCCACTTATCGCGATGCCGATCCTGACCGCCAGCTGACGGGTAGCTTTGCGGGCAACAAGGGCCGTCTGCCCGTTCCCATCACAGGCAGTTATCGCGTCATCCGTAATTTTGGACCCTACACCATGGCGGGTGTCACCCTGCAGAGCAATGGCATACAACTGGAGGGGCAAGCCGGAGCTCAGGCCCGTTGCGTGTTCGACGGCGAAGTGAGCCGCATCTTTAACTCGGGCAACAGCTTTGTAGTGATGGTGCGCCATGGGCGTTACATCTCCGTTTATAGTAATCTGGCTTCCGCCAGCGTCAGCATGGGGCAGAAGGTGAAGACCAATCAGATACTGGGCACAGTGGGTGCCAACCATGTGCTGATGTTCCGTCTGCAGAACTGGGACAAGCTGCTCAATCCGAAGGCGTGGCTGAGCAGACTGAGCCGATAAGTTCGGCGTACACCTGTAGTGCACGGTTCAGCTCGCTCAGGCAGATATATTCGTCAGCCGAGTGAGACCGCGACGATTCGCCAGGCCCTAGCTTCAGTGAGGGGAAAGACATGAGAGCCTGGTCTGACAGCGTAGGTGAGCCAAATGGCGTCAGCCCCATTTCAAAGCATTTCCTTACTAAAGGGTGCCCTTCGTCAATTGAAGAAGAGTGTAGCCTGAACGAGCGGGCTTCCAGCCAGCATTTCTTCATTTGCTGTTGCAGGAAGGCGTGCACCTCCTCATTGCTGTAACATTCGTTCGTACGTACATCCAGTACAAAGTGCAGCCGGTCGGGCACCACATTGTGCTGCGTACCGCTTTCGACCACCGTCACCGTCATCTTCGTTGGTCCTAGCAGCGGGCTCACCCGCTTAAATCGGTAGTCGCGCAGCCACAGCAGGTCGTCCAAGGCTTCGTAGATGGCGTTCACACCCTCATTGCGGGCTGCATGCCCGCTGACGCCCTGTGCGTAGCCGTCAATCACCATCAGTCCTCTCTCGGCTATGGCGGGCTGCAGCCCGGTAGGCTCACCCACTATGGCCACGCTGATGGGAGGCAGTAGTGGCAACACGCGGGCAATGCCGTCCTTCCCCGACACTTCCTCCTCAGCCGATGCCAAATATATAATATTGTACGCACGCGAGACACCCACCATGCTTCTATATGTCATCAGCAGCGTCACCAGTCCGCCGCCGCAATCGTTCGACCCCAGTCCGTACAGTCGTTCGCCCTCCAGTGTCGGTTCGTATGGGTTGCGAGTCCACGAGGCAGCCGCCTTTACCGTGTCAATGTGAGCATTCAGCAACAGCGTGGGCTTCTGCTCGTCAAAGTCGTCGCACATGGCCCACACATTGTTGCACTCGCGGCGTGGCTTCAGCCCCCATTGCGCCATGTGCTGCTCCATTACGTCGGCTGCAGCCCGCTCCTCTCGGCTTACTCTGGGCGTGGCTATCAGCTCTTTCAGCAGTGCCACGGCATCATTCAGATACTCTGTCATCTTTCCACTTTTTTCTGTGGGCAAAGTTACGAATTATTTTCCGACAAATCACTATGATATAGGAAAAAAGTTGATAATGGTATGTTAGTTGACATCTGAGGTGTGAGGAAAAGTGAAAACCACCTCCTCTCGTGGGGGCAGTTCTTTATATATATATAAGGAGCGAAGGCGCTACAAGTGCTACTAGGCTCGTAACCACTTGGTGTCGAGTGAGTTTTGGGTGCAAATTGACTGTTTTTTCGTGCTACCGAAGTGCTACTGAAAATGCACCTAGACCATTTTTCTGGAAGTGGCGGTTTCCTGAAAAATGGCGTCGATTTTTTCAAAAAAGTCGACGCCGTTTTCCAAAAAGTCGACCCCCTTTTGGAAAATCTTGCCGCCCCACTTCTGGTAGTTTTTTCGGTAGCACTTCGGTAGCACGAAAAAAACACCAACTTGCACCCGGAAAAAACTGCAAGTCAGAGTCTTAGAAGCCCGGTAGCACTTGTAGCACTTTGTTTCCTTATATATATATATAGGAATAACGTGTTTTCTTCCTAAAATATCGTTAAACCCGAATCGGTTGTTATCATAACGTTAATAACCGATTCGGGCTTAATAGTTATTTGAATTGAAAATCATAATCGATGTTACTCCTAATCTTTCCTGCCTTTTGCAGTATCTGATACATGCGCTGTATTCCTTGCTCCTGTTGGTCTGTGGGATTCCCTTCTATGACCTCTCCGTCTGCGCTGACAATGTGGGTCGTTCCAAGGTCATATCTTGCCAAACCGTTCTTGTCGGATAGAAAATGGCAGAATGTCAGCCCTTTAGGGATATAGCTGGAAAAGGAGCTGTTCAATTTGGCATCAAATAGGAAACTACCATTAGAATAGAACAGGATGACATACTGAGTTGGTATAGGATAGGCTTTCGAGTCAATTCGTTCCGTATCTTTTACCTTGAACTCCCCTGTTTCAGGATTAACGGCAATGATATTGTCGAGTGTCAGCACATAATCACTCGGGGTAATATCAATTAATTGTGCTCCTTCTGGCTTGATGATAGCATAGAGGTTCGCAGAATTGCTATCCCCCTCATTGTCATCGCTACTGGAGCAGGCCGTAAGCATACATGTGGCCAGCATTGCCATGATGATAATCTTTAACCGTTTCATATCCTTTTTTATATATCTTTCTACCTTAAAAACGCCGAAAACAAGAAAACTTGCATGAAAATCGAAATATTTAACTAAAATTATACTATTGTGCGTGCATCTTTACTCATTTAGATTGAAATATGAACTATTTTGTGTAAATTTGTGGCTGAATTTGATAATTATTAGTATTTATGGGCAATAATGGGCAATATCAAGAACGTCAAAGGTGTATTTGACACCAAACTGGAACTGAAACGTGCTGAGGTGGCCGCAGGTCGTGAAAATTTTGAAAGGGCAGGGCGATGAGCAGGATAGTGGTACTTGATGGCTATGCGGCCAATCCTGGTGACCTGTCGTGGCGGGGACTGGAGGAACTGGGTAGTGTGACGGTCTATGACCGCACCAGGCCCGAAGAAACCGTGGCCAGGGCTGAGGGAGCCGAGGTGGTGCTGACCAATAAGGTCCTGGTGGGGCGGCAAGAGATGGAGCAGCTGCCCAGCCTGAAGTATATTGGCGTGCTGGCCACGGGCTATAATGTGGTTGACATCAGCGCCGCCCATGAGCATGGCATCACAGTGACCAATGTGCCCGCCTACAGCACGGAGAGCGTGGCTCAGATGGTGTTTGCCCATTTGCTCACGGTGACTAATCGCACCGAGCACTATGCGCAGCTAAACCGTGCTGGCCGCTGGACGGCAAACCCTGACTTCTGCTACTGGGATACACCGCTGACCGAACTGGCGGGCAAGACTTTTGGCATTGTCGGACTGGGCAATATCGGCAGCCGGGTGGCACAGATAGCCATTGCCTTCGGTATGCACGTGATGGCGCTGACCAGCAAGGACGCTGCCTCATTACCAGTCGGCATACGGAAAGCTAGTCTGGACGAACTGCTGTCCACCGCCGACGTCGTGTCGCTCCATTGTCCGCTGACGGATGACACGCACCATCTCATCCAGACTGAAACCCTCCGACTGATGAAACCCACGGCCATTCTAGTCAACACTGGCCGAGGCTCTTTGGTCTGCGATGCTGACGTGGCTGCTGCCCTGGAGGCCGACACCCTGGCCGCCTACTGCGCCGATGTGCTGACTGAGGAACCACCTCGCCCTGACAATCCGCTGCTCCGTCAGCCCCACGCCTTCATCACCCCGCATATAGCCTGGGCCACGCGTGAGGCCCGCATCCGCCTGATGAACATCGCCACGGCCAACGTCAGGGCCTATCTGGACCATCATCCGCAGAATGTAATCAAATAACTTGTAATAATTGTAGTCCAAATGAAAAAGATTTTCTTAGCATTCGCAGTACTGCTGGCATTTGCAGCCTGCAACCAGAAAGAGCCCGCACAGGCTCCCACCGAGAACAAAACCGAAGCAGTGGTCCAGACTGAGACCACTGAGAGTATTGATCCTGAAACAAGATTAGTAAACATGGAAGAAGTACAAGCCTACTTGAAGGAATGTGGCGCCTTCTTTATTGCCACCACAGATGGCGATCAGCCGCACGTGCGCGCCTTTGGCGTTTCGGAAATCATTGATGGCCGTCTCTATATCATGACCGGCAAGAAGAAGGACGTCTACAAGCAGATGGCCAAGAACGGGAAGTTTGAAATCTGCGCCCTGAAGGCTTCAGGAGCTGAATGGCTGCGGCTTTCGGGAACTCTTGTCAATGACGAGACGCTGGCCGTGAAGGAAGAGTTCCTGAACCGCAATGAAGGTCTGAAGTCCATGTATAAGGCCGACGATGACAATATGGCTGTGCTCTATGTCACCAATGCCACGGCCCGTTTCTGCTCGTTCTCTGGGCCTGAGCGGACGACCAAATTCTAACAGCTGGCGCTGAGCCCCCACGGCTGGAAAGCAATAATGGCCTGGAAAAAGAAGTATCGCTGCAATGCATGCGGATATGAAGCTGACGTCTATGAAGGCCGTGGCCTGTTTCGTCAGCAGATAACGGCTATGTTATGTCCTGACTGTAAGACCATCCAGAATATCGTCGTTGGGGGCATCATTGCAGATGTGGCCCCGTCGTACCGAAGTGAGGTGGGGCGTCTGTGCCTGCAGTGTGGCAGCGACCGTATTCGTCTCTGGGATTTGCACACCTGCCCCAAGTGCCAGCGGCTGATGGCAGATACAGGCGAGAAAGAGTTCTGGACTTAGCACGCTGGCCCCTGTCTTCATTTCCTGCTAATCACGCCGTTGGTGATGCTGGCCTCAACCACCTGGCCATCGGTGGTGTGTAGGCGGAAGTGACAGTCCCATTCGTGGGGCCAGGCTGGGAAGAGAAGCAGTTCGCCCTGCGGCGTTTGTTGCAGCAGCATCTCCTGCAGGCCAATCATGCCGGCCCCGCCACGGTTGTGGTCGGGGGCCCAGTCGAAGCCGGCATCCCAGAAGGCGGTGAAGCGATAGGGCCCGTCTGACAGTTTCTCGCTGTTCAGTCGGTGGGCCTCGTCGGTCAGTCCCAGGCAGGCCGCCCAGATGTTGTCCTGCTTCCAGCCTTTCGCACTGCGCATCTCCAGCGCGTGCGGGTCTTTCTTATAAGTATTGCGTGCAATGTCCAGCCCTTGTCGTCCAAGCCCGTAGAGGCGCCATGGGAAGACGGGGTACAGCTGTGGCGTCTCCACATTCTGAATGCGCTCCCAGGTGATGGCTGGCGCCAGACAGGTGTCGCCATCAATGATGCGCAGGGGGATGGCAGGTAGCCGCTCGGCCAGTCCCGTGGTGTCAGGCAACAGGGCCGCCACGGCCTTCAGGGCGCTGATGGTGCTGGCAGGGTTGTAGGCCATCTTGTAGGTCTCGCAACCCGAACCGGGGTAGATAATCAGCTTGCCGTCTCCGCTCAGGGCTTTGCTGCCACGCTGATGGGCCAGCATCTGGTAGTGCTGGTCGAAGAATAGTAGCACGTCGGCTGCCAGCTGCCTGTACTCTTCTTCCCCGCTGAGCAGTCCCATCAGGCAGAACTCCAGCGCCGTGTCCCATTCGTACTCCAGCCAGGCATTGCGCTCTACGCCGGCATCACTGCCCTCGGGGTGCTTGCCATACTCAGCGGGATTGGGCAGTCCGAAGTTCTCAATCTGTTCGCTAAAACAGGCACCGTCGTGGCCCCAGTGGTGGCGTGTCCAGGCTCTGGCATTGGGCTGCAGCCGCAGATAGGTGCTCAGCTGCGCCCGCATCAAGTCGGTGTCGCCGCTCTTCAGCATGGGCCAGTACACTAGTCGCTGGTTCTGAGCAGTCATGGTGCCTCCGCCCCACTTGCGATAGTCGGGGGTGAAAGTAGCGGTGGAATCGACGAAGACAGGGTCGAAAGTGAACAGTCCGCCGTTGAACTTCGTGGGCCATTGTCCGCGGGCATTGCATCCCAGCATGTAGCGCATCAGCTCGTAGTTGCGCACCATTTGCATGGCCTCAGGGCTGGTGGTGGTTATCCAGCTGCGCTGCCAGTAGCTGTGCCACCAGTTGGCGCTGCGCTGGCGCGACTCCTTAGGACTGACTAGCGACATGCGGCCCAGGCGAATGGTGATGGTGCTCTTCTTCAGGTGTTCATGGCGGAAGTTCCAGCTGCGGTAGTCGGTAGAGGCATAATTGCCCATTGTGGTACCTGTGAAGTGGAATCCCTCGGCCTGCATGTCGCCCTGCATCAGCAGACCGCCGATGGGGTTGTAGAGGCTGTCCTTGATTGCGCTGAGCTGTTCACGCTCCACCGTGTAGTCGAAGACCGTCGTCAGCCTGTTCTTATGTGTGAACGTCAGCCAATGCTCATCGGCTTCGATACTGTCGGCAAAGGTAGTGCAGTCCTTGGGCACCAGCCATTTGTAGGAGCACTGCTGGCACTCGGCCTTCGTCACAGGCCGGTCACGGTAGCGCCAGCTCTCATAGCTCAGTGTGGCCTGACAGATACGCTTCGATGATATCGAAATAAATATGACGGGGTCGTCAACGTCGGCCCAAAGGCACAGCTTCACTTCACCACCGCTGATATAGACGGCGCCATCGTCCAGGCACAGACGCTGCTGAAAGTCAGGGCTGTTGAGTGGTGATCCGTCCAGGTGCAGGCGCCAGCGCCCGGCCTTCAGCAAGGTGTTGTTCTCATCGAACCATCCGCTCTGCTGCACGTAGAACAGCACGTCGCCTTGTTCCACCCAGATGTTCATCCCAATGTCGTGACCACCACAGGGCATGGACTCACTGCTGTTGTGGCTCTGTGATGTCCATACCACGTCATGCGGTATGTAGTCGGCAGCCTGCGTGGCGGTGATGATGCAGAGGAGCAGGCCTAGAAGGCAGGAAAAACGGTTGTTCATAGGCTTACCAGTCGTCAGTTCTGAATGATGAAACGGGCAGTCCGTCGTGCATCAGGTCACCCTCGACCCAGTCGTGGAAGGCATAGCGCACGGCTACGGGCTGGCTAACCTGCTGGCTCCTGACATAGACTCGGTTGCGGCTAATCCAGGCCTCGGCGGGGTGGAACACATGGTCAGCGCCGGCCACCTCGAAATTGCTGCTACTGGAGCCATGCTCAAAGTAGACCCATTCCTTGGAGCGCTGGAAGGCCACCACGGCGGTGTCGCCTTGGAACTCCACACCGCTGTAGACGGCAAAATCGGGCAGGCCCTTCACGGCGTAGGTATTGGCCAGCGCCAGCAGTGCCAGCCGCTGTCCGGCCTGTTGCTTCTTGCGTGGGTGGATGCCATACTGCAGTCCGGCATCCAGGAGCACGGCCATGCGTGCGTTGGGAATCATTTCTTCTGCCTTCATCTGCTGTTCACGCAGGTACTGGCTGCCACTCCAATTGATGAGGGAGTAGTCATAGGGGGCTATCTGACAGTAGTAGAACGGGAAGTCGCCCTGCTGCCATTCGCTGCGCCAGCCTTTCACCATGGCCGCCAGCAGTGGAGCGTAATAGTCATAGCGGGGTACGTTGTCTTCGCCCTGATACCAAATGGCGCCGCGCATGGCATAGCCTATGAGGGGGTGCAGCTGCCCATTGTAGAGTGCTGTGGGGCAGCGCTGCTGCAGCCGTTTCACGTCATCTTCGCTCTGGGGCAGCGTGACCTGAGGGAAGGCCTTCAGCCAGTCGGCCGTCATCCAGGCCTCGCAGGCAGAGCCACCAAAGGAGGTCGATATCAAACCTACGGGTACGCCTAGCGTGCGGCGTAAGGACTGGCCAAAAAAGTAGGCCGTGGCTGAGAAGTCGCGCACGCTGGCGGCATTGGCCTCACTCCAGTGCCCAGTGACATCGGTCTGAGGCAGCAGTTGAGGGTTGCGCTTCACTGTGAACAGGCGTAGCTGTGCGTCATTACAGTTGAGCAGTTCGCCAATAGCACCTTCTACGGGCTGGCCCTTGAAGCCCTTCATCTGCATCTCCATGTTCGACTGGCCGGAGCATATCCATACTTCGCCGATAAGGACATTGTGGAGTTTCAGCTTGTCCCTGTTCTCCTCGAAGGTAATCTCATAGGGTCCTCCGGCTATGGGGGTCTGTACTTGCACGACGAATCTTCCCTCCTTGTCGGCCTGTGCCTTGTAGGTCTTTCCGTCCCAAGATGTGGTCACCTCAACGGTAGCAGAGCATTCGGTGGTGCCCCATAGTCGACATTGTGATTGCTGTTGCAACACCATTCCGTCAGTGAAGAATTGGGGGAGCTTAACCTTGGCATTGACAGTGACCGCCAGGACAAACATGCAGATGAGGAATGTGAGTCTTTTCATAAATTCTATTTATTCTTTGTTCCTTAATACAACAGGGCCAAGCAGCCCGGCGGGCTGCAGCTGCTGTCCCTGTGAGCGATATTTTGCATTGGTCCAGATGCCTTCGAAGGGAGGCAGGCCCTGGTCGGCGCCGCGCAGGGCATTGTGCCAAGTGTTCACCACTTCTATCTCCAGCTTGTTCTTGCCTTTCTTCAGTGCCTGGGAGATGTCCACTTCATAAGGCGCCGTCCAGACGATGCCGCAGTCCACACCGTTCACCCATACATGGGCTATGTCATGGACGTCGCCAAGTGAGAGCATCACTTGGCCCTTGCCCTTGTATTTAATAAATGTGGAGTAGCGGGCATGGCCGCTGTAGAAACGGATGCTGTCAGAGGTATGGCGCGACCAGTCGAAGAGGGTGTCAGTGGTCACGCTGACATGGTTATTGGCGAAATCTATCTGCCATTTCCTGTTCATCTTCCACGAAGTCTTCCATCGCTTCTGATGCAGGCAGGATGTGACAGGATGCAACGGGCGAGCGGCCTGTGGATAGTTGTCAGCATCGGAGAGACAGACAAACAGGGAACCATAGGGCGGAAGCGACAGTAGTACTTCTGTGCGGGGACTGTTGACTATAGCATCTTCCAGGAGTGTATAGCTATCGGCCATGGGGTTGTAGAGGATGACCTCAGTATACTGACCTGCACGGAAGGATGCTGTGAACTGGCACGAACGGTTCTCTTGATTAGCCAGGAAGTATACTTCGCCTTTCTGGCCTAGATGCCGATGGGTGTAGGCTATGCCAGGAGGCAGGATAACGTCAGGCTGCAGACCCTGGGCGGAGAAGTCGGCCTCTGCATAGGGTTGGTCTATGATGAGCACCCCCTGACGTTGCAGCTCTTCTATCCGTTCTCTGGTGGCCTGGCAAACCAACGTGCCTGGCGGGATGGCCAAAACCTTGTAGTGGAAAGGCTGATGGAGCAGGGCATCGGGGTTCATAGAGTCATACTGATAGCCGTGCAGGGGATTGATCCAGTCCTTTAGGTCGAGTATACCAGCGGAATGGCGCACGCCGACGGGCGATTCCTCCATGGGCTGCCCGACATTGGCCAGTCGGTGCTGCTCTGTCACCACACGCTCAGGGCCGAAGAGACCCGGGAGGATCGGTACAAGGCGGTTGGGGGTAAGCGCACGGCGTGGCATATCCTCACCGATATAGACAGCAATGTCAACTACTGGTTTGCCCTGTTGGAGCAGCCCTTGGCAACGTGTGATGTAGTCCACCAAGGCACTGGCTTCGGGGAACCAAGTCTGGTCGCGCTGGAAGAAGAGACCGATGCCGTCGAGCGTCATTCCGGGCTTCTTGTCCATATAGGGGTTATGTGTAAACACATGGAAGAAGAGACGGTTCATTCCGAGGGCGAAATTTCGATCGAGTAGGGGCTTGATGATGGCTGGTGTCTCGTCCCATACGCCGCGTACCTCAGTGAACCCCTCGGCCTGTACTAGCTGTTTGCCGTAGATGTGGGCGCCGCTGATGGCGTCCAGCATATCGTTGGGCTTGTCATGCGTAGGGGAGTTCAGCCAATATTCGCCCATGGGGATGTCGGCGTATTTGTAGTGCTCCATGCCGTCACTGACCATCGTGGGCGCCACACTCTCGCAGGATAGCTGGACGCCATTTTGGATAGCGCGCTCCTTGACGGCGGCGAAAAACACATCGTGAAGCAAATCGTTGATAGTGAGGCGGATGTCGCGCAGCACTGCTTCGCTGGTCACGCCCAATCGTACAGCTTCGGGCATGCCGTCAATGGGGACTCCTGCATAGACGGGCAGGAAGGGTAGCAGGTCGTAGCCACGGCGCTTCTGGAATTCGTCGGCGAAGTTGCTGCTCCAGTTCTGTGAGCCACATTCCCAGGAGTCCACATGCATGAATTTCACCACTTGGCTGTGTGGGCGCTTCATAAACTCCCCGAACCAGCCATCCAACTGCTTATTAACAGCGGCTGTTGAGAATTTGTCGCACTCCAGTCCTTTTGCACCGCCAGCCGTGGCGTTGGTGTGGCCCGTAGTGGTGTGGCCGAAGCGCAGAATACGGTAGGTGGTGGATACGGAGGAGTGAGGAGCGGAGCTTGATGAATCTGCAATGCGCCAAACGCTACCGTTCTTACTTTCGTACTGGTCTATGCAAGGCTGGGCGGAGAGGCGGATGTCTTTCACTTTCA
This sequence comes from uncultured Prevotellaceae bacterium, assembly GCA_946541275.1. Lineage (GTDB taxonomy): Bacteria > Bacteroidota > Bacteroidia > Bacteroidales > Bacteroidaceae > Prevotella. The sequence continues at coordinate 23,242 of CAMNJH010000007.1, read as the reverse complement.
GCACGGGGCTCCACTTGGCGGCATCCAGGTCTTCGGCTCCTGGCTCAGTTCCCTCTGGGGTCCAGCTGAAGCGGAAGTGCCGGGCTGTGGTCTTCGGCAGGGAGTAGGTGTAGTTCTGGTCGGTGTTCTGCCAGCCTTGTCGTGGTGGGGTAAGCTGGCGCACGTCGTGGAAGCTGATGCCGTCGGTGCTGGCCTGAACGAGCAGGCGCTGCGTCTGAAGATTGTTGCCGCTGGGAATAACCTCCACGCTGCGTACGGTCTGGGGCTGGTCATAGTCGTACTGGATATAGCCCGGCTCTTTGGAGCGGAAAGTACCATTATCGTCGGGTACTATTGTTCCTGATAAGGTGGCAGCGGGCAACGGCTGCTCTATCTTTAATGCGAAGACGGCAATGTCCTCATAGTAGCCATCGTCACCAACGGCAGGGGCAGGCAAGGGGAAATTCCCTTTCTCTTGAATGTCTATACGCAGGAGGCCATCATTGTTGACCTGTGCGGGGGAAAGGTTGACAATGGTGTCGGACCACACCACTTTCTGCATGGACTCCTCAGGGCTAATCCAGGGGCCTCCTGCCAAAGCGAAGCCATCACAGATATGGATGCCCAGTTGCAGACCAAGAGAATCGGCTTGCTGCATGGCATAGTCGACCAGCGACCAGAAACGGGGTGTTAGCTGTTGGGCTGGCTCTCCCAGCAGGGGGGGCAGCGTGGAGGGTGCTTCGGCCGTGCCCCTGATAGGCATCAGGTAGCAGCCGCCCAGCCCGACATCGCTCATGGCCTGCAGGTCTGCCTTTATGCCCGCTTCGCTTACGGCGCCGTACATCCAGTACCAGAAGGTCCATGGCTTCTTGTAGACTGTGGTCTGTGATTGTGCCGATAGCCCAATGCACCAGACAAGGAGGAGAAACGAAAATCTTTTCATTCGAAGTGAAGCGTAGCTGAGTAAATTTTTGCGCCCTTGACGAAATGGGGTTGTGCCGAGGGTCCGTTCAGGTCGGTGGTGTTCACCTTATTGCGCACGGCAGGAATGACGCTGAGCAGCGAAAGTCCTGTCTGTGGCAGGTCGTAGAGCAGATGGTCACGGCCATCGCGCGGGGTGTAGATGCCGATATAGGGTGAGGTGAAGCATGGCTTGCTGCCGAATTGTTCTATGGTCTCGAAGTGCATCCAGTCCATTTCTGTATCGTATCCGTTCGCTCCAGGGTTCTCAAAGGTCTTTTCAGGCTCAATGCCTATGTGTCCCTCGTCGGTCTCAATTTGCATCCAGTCTATGTTGGCGAAGTAGCCTTTGAACTCGGGGTATTGCCAAGATTCACCGGGGATAGGGTCGTTGTAGGCCGTCTCATAGTAGCCATACTGTGGGCCTTCCATGCGGTTCTGCCACACGCGGTAAGGGCCGCTGCCCACCCATCGTTTGCTTTTCACCTTTCCTTCGGGATAGTCGAAGCAGATGCCCATCAGGTCGACGACACCGTTGAAGGTAGCCGTGACTTGCAGGTTGACACTTCCGTCATCATTGAATCGCCAGACAGCATTGTCCATGGAGCCATGGTTGTAGTAGGCGGTCAGTGCCGTTTTGCTCATGGAGAAGCGATGGAAGGTGCCCTGGTCTTCGTATTCGGTGTAGAGTGTTTTCTTCTGGAATGCCTGCTTATCGTCGTGGTTGTAGAAACCATCCTGCGAGCGGTCACTGCGCTTGACGGCCACAAAGCGGGGGCCGTTGGCCAGGGAGTAGGTGTGTTCGGGGGTCTGCACACGTAGTAGATGGCCAGTTTTCTTGGAGAAAGTGTAGGTAGCGGGGCCTGCGGAGACTGTCAGTTCACTGTCGGTCTCCTGTGAGCTGAGCTGCCATTCTGGTTGATTGGCAGGTTGCTGCATGGCCTTATCTTCCTTCTTTATCACTGGCCAGGACCAGGTGAATATTTCGTCTCCGTTCGGGTCAGTGGCGGTCACGCTGAGTACATCTTCGTCTTTGGCTTTTAAATCCCAAAGCCACGTGTGCTGACCGGGGCCAATGTGTGGGGCGGGTATGTTGAATTCCTTCAAAGTGCGAAGGCTTGTTTCGCCGTATTTGGGCATGGTCAGTAGCCTGCCCGTGAATCGGCAGTCCTTCAGATTAGTAAAGTCATAGGCATTGCGAACTTCAATGATGCTCTCACCATTTTCAGCATTGGGGGGCACACCATAGCGCAGTTGCACGGGGCTCCATATCTCTTTGATGGTGTAGAACGAACCTTCCTTCTCCATGTGTGGGCCTACGATGCCGTCAGTGCCAAAATTGCCCACGGGGTCCAGGATGCCGTTCTGGTCGGTTCGCAGCACGGCTTGGTCCATCAGGTCCCAGAGGAATCCACCTGCGCAGCGCTCGTTGTTCATCATCAGTTCCCAGTAGTCCTTCAGGCCGGCCCCATGGCCCCCGTCGTAGAGCCCATGCAAGAATTCCGTCGGCATGAATATTTCCTTTTGCCGCATATACTCGGCAGTCTCGCCCCACGACCGATAGTGCTTTGTTTCAAAGCCATTTCTGTTTGCCCAGGGATAGAGCACCACGCGCTGCTGTGGGTCCAGCCGTCTGAAGACCGATTCCAGCTCGTAGTTGAAGCCTCCCTCATTGCCGTTGCTCCAGAAAATGATGCTGGGGTGATTGACGTCGCGCATCACCATCTCCTCAGCTATCTGTGTGCCCACTATTGTCTCATGGGCATTGTGCCAGCCAGGCTGTTCGCACTCAACATAGAGGCCCAGGGAGTCACAGGCATCCAGAAACTCAGGGTCAGCAGGATAGTGGCTCAGTCGCACAGCGTTCATGTTCAAACTCTTGATGAGCTTCACGTCTTCAATGTTCTTCGCTTTCGACAGCGTGCGGCCAGTCTCGGGGCGAAAGCTATGGCGGTTCACACCCTTGAAGATGACCTTCTTGCCGTTGATGAACACACCATCTTCCTCATCGCCGGCATATTGATGGCGATACTCAATGGTGCGGAATCCGAAGCGTTGGCGCTCTATATGGAGCTTCTTGCCTTGAGCGTCACATAGGGTAAAGACTGCTGTATAAAGATGAGGCGTCTCGGCAGTCCAGAGGCGGGGCGACTTGACGTTGAAATCTACGCGGGTCTGGTCGCTGGCGATGGGAAAGGAGGAACTGGTGGCAGCTTTCGCTCCGCTGGCATCGATGATATCTACGTTTACCGAGCCGCCTTCCAGGGCACGATTGAGGAAGACATCGGCCATGAAGTGACCGTCAGCGCGGGCATCAATGGCCACCCGGTGGATGTTCTGTGCTGGCTTGGCCACGATAAACACCGGGCGCCAGATGCCTCCGAAGTTCCAGTAGTCAGCCCGTCGTTCAGCCATGTTCACTTGTGGGTTGGCGCTCTCCTTCGACACCTCTACCTCCAGCCGGTTTTTCTTCGTTCCGAAGAATACGCGGTCCGAGACGTTGATGGTGTGACGCGTGAATCCCCCCTGATACAGCCCGTTGCCGGCTTTCCGCCCATTGATGGTGACCTGGGCGTCAGTGAAGACGGCCTCGAACACCAGCTCTATCTGGCGGCCTTCCCATTCGCGAGGCAGTGTGAATTCCGTCTTGTAGTAGCCTTTCTCATCGGCTATACCCTCGGGAGTGGGCTTTCCGTAGAAGCGCATTCCGTACTGATACGTGCCGAAACCTTGCAGCTCCCAGCATGAGGGCACGCCAATCTTGGTCCATTCCCCACTGCGGCGACCATCCGTGCACTTGAAGTCCCACTGCACGGCGTCATCACAGCCCGTTCCGCTCAGATACTGGCGGCAGGTCTCTTGTGACTGGGCATAGCTAAACGATAACAGACAAATGAATAATGAGGAAAAGAGGCGTCGCATGTTGTTTTAGTGATTAGTGTTTGCTGATGATTCTGATGCGCAGCTGGTGTTTCTGCGTTTTGTCAATGGAATATTTCTTGAGCACGCCGGGACCGCACGAGCTGTTGCCCAGTCCCATCACGGCGCAGTTGATGCTGAGGAAGGTCTTGCCTTGGTCTTCCAGCTCGTAGTCGTGACTCTTTGAGGCCAGATACTGTGCTGAATAGGGTAGGGCCGAGAAGGAGAAGGGATTGTCGACGGCTTCAATGCGAATGCTCTTCCCCTTGTTGCTCCTCAGTTCTATGAGTGTGCAGTCTTCATGGTTGCCACTGTCCTGCGGACGTGGGTAATGAACGTACTGCTGTGACACTGTGGACTGCCAGAGTCCTATGGGGCACGAAGTCTTTCGGTCGGGGTAGTTGTCCCATGGTCCGCGGCCATACCAAGTCAGCTGTTCGTACTCACGCGGCAGCTCAATGACGATTCCCAGTCGTGGCAGCTCGGGCAACCCCTCTGGAATACTGAAGGTGAACGTCAGCTCGTTGCCTTCCTGCTGCGTGGTCATGGGTAACGTGAGCGTGTCCAGTCCGCAGCGCTTCCAGTCCTTGGCCAACCAGTTGCCAAAGCTCTTGTCGTTGTCAGTCGGGGCACGGAATACCTGTGGCGCTATGGCGACCGTGGCAGGCAGCTGGGGGTGTGAGCCCCCTTTGCCCTGGCCTTTGCACACGGCGAGCGGATTGTCGTTCAGGGCAAACTGCTCACTGATGACTTCGTGCTGGTCGGCCGTGCTGAGAGCCGTGACTTGCAGTCGCACGTCGTGATTATTCTTTGGCATCAGGGCGGCTAAGGGCAGACGGCCGCTGAAAGAGCCTTTCTTGACCACTTTCCCGTTGTCAGTGACCTGATAGGTGAAGGCATAGTCGCTTAGAGGTATCTCGCTGAAGAGCGTATAGGCAGTCACCTCGCTGGCCTGACCATAATTGTCTTTCTCCAGTTTGAACTGCACGGGCGAGTACACTTTTTTCACCTCGTAGTATTTGGGTGTCAGCGTTCGGTCACTCATGATGATGCCGTTCATGCAGAAAGCATGCAGATTGGGCTTGTCACCGAAGTCGCCTCCGTAGAGCACCTTACCGTTCTGGATGATGCCTTGGTCTACCCAGTCCCAGATGAATCCGCCCAGCATGCGTGGGTGAGCGTAGATTTCGTCCCAGTACTCCTTGAAGTTGCCTAGGGCGTTGCCCATGGAGTGTGCATACTCGCTGGTGAGTACGGGTCGGTCGTCGTTCGTCCTGCTGGCAATCTCCAGTAGCCGTTCCCATCGGGCATTCTCAGCGCGTTCCTGGTCAGAGCCTTCGGGGATGCCAGGATTGAGGTATTCCTGCATCACGCGGGGATAGAAGCGGCTGATGACGTCAACGGTCAGAGGGTCCTTCTCGGCATCCTGGGCACCTTCATAGTGCACGGGGCGGGTAGGGTCGAATTCGTGCAGCCAGGCTGCCATGGCAGCGTGATTGGGACCATAGCCGCTCTCGTTGCCCAGGCTCCAGAAGATGACCGACGGGTGGTTCTTGTCGCGTTCGGCCATGCGGATGGCACGGTCCAGAAAAGCCTCGGCCCAATCGGGTGTAGAGGCCAGCGTGCCGCGCAGACCATGCGTCTCGCAGTCGGCCTCGTCCATCACATACATGCCCATTGAGTCGCACAGCTCATACCAGCGCGGACAATTGGGATAGTGTGAAAGCCTTACTGCATTGATATTGGCCTGCTTCATCAGCAGCAGGTCGCGTTTCATCAGTTCGTCGGTCATCACATGCGCCTTGTACGGGTCGTGCTCATGGCGGTTCACGCCGCGCAGCTTGATGGGATGGCCGTTCACCAGCAGCTGGCCTCCAGTGATGCTAATGGAGCGGAAGCCTACCTGCTGCGTTACTTGTTCTATGACGTGCCCCTGGTCATTGCGGAGCTGCAGGCAGAGGGTATAGAGGTAGGGATGCTCAGCGCTCCATAGCCGGGGGTTGTCAATATGCATCTCCATACGGTTGAACTTCCTGTAGCCACGCTGTGGATACCATTCGTTCATCCGGGCCGCCTTGTGCTGCAGGTCCAGCACCTCCTCGGCTGCTATGCTGTCAGCGCATACCAGCAGTTGCTGGTCGTACAGACTGGCTACCAGTTGGCAGCCTTCGCCCTTCTCCTGACCATAGACCGCAAACTGCGGATTGACTTGCAGCAGGAAGTGGTTCTGGCCTGCTTCTTCGGGAACGGTGCGTATGGCCACATCGCGCAGACGGAGGTCAGGCGTGTGGTAGAGCAGCACGTCGCGGTGTATGCCTCCGAAGCGCCACATGTCCTGGTCTTCCAGATAGGAGCCGTCACAATACTTGTAGACCTCAATGGCTATCTGGTTCAGGCCTTTCTTCAGATAGGGGGTGACGTTGAATTCGGCGGGCTCCATCGCACCTTGCGAATAGCCCGCCTTGATGCCGTTCACCCACACGTAGAAGGCCGACATCACACCCTCAAAGCGCAGGAAGGTCTGGCCTTGCAGCCAGGCATCGGGCACCTGGAAGGTCCTTCGATACTGCCCCGTGGGGTTGCGCTCCTCATAGGTGGTCCAGTCGTTTTTCGGCTCTTTCGTCACGAAGGGCGGGTCAATTTTGAAGGGGTATCCTGCTGAGATATAGATGGGTGTCCCGAAGCCGTTCACCTCCCAGTTGGCTGGCACGCTGAATGACTGCCAGGCAGAGTCGTCAAAGTCCGTGCGGAAGAAGTCCTTCACCCGCTCTGTTGGTGTTTTTGTCCATCTGAACTGCCACTGGCCGTTCAGGCTAAGCGTGCGGTCGCCAGGCTGCAGGCCGAAAGGCAGGAAGTAGGCACGTGCAGGCTCACGGTTCAGCTGCAGCACGTGGTGGTTCTCCCAGTCGTGCTGTGCCCATGACTGGGCTGTTATTAGCAGTAAGAGCAGGACGAGTGAAGGTCTTCTCATGAGTAATAGGATGATGGTTTGTTCTTTTTCTATGTCTGTATGTCAGCTATCCGCGCGCCATCTGGTAGATGGCCAGCATGTCTTCCCGATGCAGCACCTCCATGGCTCCCACGGTGATGGTGCCGCCACGGCTGCAGCGGTCGGCCAGTATTTCCAGCTCCTGGTCAGTCAGCTCGCGGCCCAGCAGCTCGCGTATGTTAGTGGGCATGCCGATAGTGCGATAGAACTGCTCAATGGCTTCAATGCCTTTCAGGGCCGTCTGCTCAGGATGTGTGAAGTCGTTGGTGACGCCCATGACGTTCACGGCAAACTGCACGAAGCGGCTGAGGTGCTTGGACATGACATAGCGGGCCCATGAGCCCCAGAGGGCAGCCAATCCGGCACCGTGGGTGACGCCGTACACCGCACTCAGCTCATGTTCCAGGCGGTGGGTGGCAAAGTCCTTCTCCGTGCCACATTCAGTTAGGTCGTTATGGGCCAGCGAGCCTGCCCACATGATTTGCGAGCGGTGGCGATAGTCTTCCGGTTCGCGGAGCACCACCAGTGCACTGTCTTTCACCGTGCGGAGCAGCGCTTCGGCAATGGCATCAGTCAGGCTCATGTCCTCGTATTTGGAGAAGTAGCGTTCCATGGTGTGCATCATGATGTCAGTAGCTCCGGCAGCGGTCTGGTAGGGGGGCAGTGTGTAAGTGAGCTCGGGGTTCATGATGCAGAAGCGGCAGCGGCAGAGGTCGCTGTTGATGCCGCGCTTCAGCAGCCCGTCGTCGTTGGTGATGACGCAGCTGCTTGACATTTCGCTGCCTGCGGCCGGAATGGTGAGTATGACGCCAATGGGCAGGCACTGCTGGGGCACGGCCTTGCCGTTCCAGAAATCCCACACGTCGCCCTCATAGCCAGCGCCATAGCCAATGGCCTTCGATGAGTCAATGACGCTACCGCCACCCACGGCCAGAATGAAGTCAATCTTCTCACGGCGGCACAACTCTATACCCTCATAGACCTTTGAAAGCAGAGGGTTGGGCACTACCCCTCCCAGCTCGACAAACTCCAGGCCTGCCTCACGCAAACTGTTGAAAGTGCGGTCAAGGAGTCCGGAGCGGCGGGCTGACCCACCACCATAATGAACCAGCACGCGATGTCCGCCCGATTGCCGGATGAGCTGTGCCAATTGTTTCTCACTATCGCGTCCGAAAACAACGCGGGTCGGTGCATAGAAGTTAAAGTCCTTAATCATAGTAATATTCGTATAGTGCATTGATAGTTTGGATACTTGCAAAGTTAGTACAAAAATATGAGAATCTTTCTATTCTTATCCGTTTTTTTTATTATCGCAAGCAAAATTAACATAGCAGTCACTCGCGCGCGCGTAAAAAGGGAAACAAGTGCTACAAGTGCTACTGGGCTTATAACTGCTTGATAATATGACGTTTATGGGTGCATAAAGTGCCTTTAAAGGTGCTACCGAGGTGCTACTGGCTTTGCTACTGGGAATTCAGGGGGGTGACAATTGTTTTTCATGATAAAAGAAATGCGAAAAGTGAAATGAGCTCGACTTTTTGAAAAAAGGCGTTGAGATTTTTTCATGGGGCGTTGAGATTTTTTCATGGGGCGCCGACTTTTTTTCATGGGAGGCCGACTTTTTTTCATGGGGCGCCGACTTTTTGGAAGGCGGCGTTGACTTTTAGTACCGGTAGCATTTTCGGTAGCATTTCCCGTGGAAGAATATGCACCCGGAAAATGCTGTTTTTCAAGACGTTATGGGCTTCGGTAGCACTAGTAGCACTTCGTCTCGCGCGAAATATACGCGCGCGCGTAAAGAGCAGCCAAAGTTTCAAGGCAGTCCAAGGATGAACTAGGTAGTCCTAGGCAATCCTAGTTTCTCCTAGTTAATTCTAGAAAAACCTAGTCCAGCCTAGCTCTCTTTCCTATTGTACTTCCAAATTCATGAACTCCAGCCCGCTGCCATCAATGGTCAGGGTGTAGGTGCCCGCATTAATCTGGGTGCCGGTGGTGGTGCTGAGCATCTTGAACTTATTGGGTGTCGGGGGGAAGCTGAGCTCGCGGTCAACCAGTAGCGCGTCCTTGGAATCGACGATGGTGAGCTGTGCATTGATGGGGGCTCCTGAGGTGTTCTTGTAGCGGAAGCGCAGCGCATACTCCTGGCCCAGTCCGGTTGTGATGGTGAAGATGGTTTGCCCGCCTTTCGAGGCTTTCCGGGGCTCATACACGGTGGCAGGACGGGCTTCTGTGTCGGGTGGCAGCAGCTCTGTGGGCAACTTGGCTATGGTGTCGGTGTCGAAAGCTGCCCAGGTGTCAGCAGGCTTGTTGATTATTGCATGGACGGGCTCCTGGCTGGCTACGGCAATGGCACTGATGATGGCCTGTCCGGCCTTTACTTCGGGAAAGGCGATCTGCAGCCTGCCGCCCCTTGCCTGTGCCGTGACCACGCGCTTCAGGGCTCCCAGATGGCCAGCCTCTGCCCATGGGTCAAGGTCGTCAATGACGGTCAGCCCGTTCACGGCCACGTCGAAGATGCGCAACCCTTCATAGTCATCGGCCACGCCGCCCCCTTGGCCATGCCAGGGCTCGGCGAAAAAGAGCTCAAGGCGGTAGCTGCCGTCAGGGACGGGAAGGTCGTACCACAGGCGGTGGCGACCGAAGCGGAAATACTGGAACAGGGCATCGCTCTGAGTGCCGCGGATGTTGTCTGTGATATGCCGCTGCGAAGCCTGGTAGGGATGAATGCCGTTGAAGTCCTGTCCCCAGGAGTGGCTCAGCAGTGAGTCGTCAGCCTGCCATTGTTGTCCGAACTCATCGGTGTAGTTGTCGCCACCACAGTTGATTCTGTACAGGTAGTGCCACCCCTCGGCGCCTTTCACCAGGTCCTGATTGCGGTCGGCCGCGGTGGGGATAGTGGCTTGTGGGCGGTTCCGATACATATAGTAGGCTGGCGTGGGCTCTTCCCAGATGGTGGTCAGCCCCTTGTAGTTGATGGGCCCTATCTTGTCAATGCGGCGATAGGCTCCGTCGGGCTGCGTACGCCCAGGATTGTCGTGCGATGCGAACAACCACTGGAAGTGGCCGCAGACGGAGTCCTTGACGCTCTCAGCCAGGCGGGCTTTCGTTTCGAGCAGATGGGTGAACGACTCCTCGCTGTATTTCGCCTCGCCGTGCAGGTCAATGGTGCGCCAGGCCCCGTACTCGCCATTCAGCAGCTGGTCGGGTTGCATGAGTTCTTTGTCGTAGTTCTCGGCAGAGCCGCCATAGGTGCCGCTCCAGTTCTGGATGACATTCCAGTCGGAGCCCTCTCCACCGTTGCAGGTGGTGATGAGGCGCTGCGTGCTGGCCGTGGGGTCCAGCTGGCGAATCAGGGCGCAGCACTCCTGGGCAAACTCCTTGGGCAGTATGCTCTCGTTCTGCAGTCCCCAGAGGATGACGCTGGGACTGTTGCGCCGCTCCTTGACCCACCTCACCAGCAGGCGCTTGAAGTTCTGGCGGAATTGCGGCGTGTCATACCAGATGTGGGCCGAGAACTGGCTCCAGAACAGCAGTCCCTGCTGGTCGAGCAGCTGTTGGTAGTAGAGGTTGTGGGGCTGGTGGGCCTCGCGGAATGCGTTGAAGCCCGCATTGCGAATCTGCTTGATGCGTGAGGCTATCTGTTCATGGCTGAAGGCATGGCTGGCGCCCAGCAGGTGTTCATACTCGCACGTGCCGTTGATGAGCGTCGGTACGTCGTTCAGGTAGAAGCGCGGGTCACTGCTTGTGGTAATCGTATCGCCACACAGGTAACGGGGCCAGCGGAGGCTGCGAATGCCAAAGGGCGTGCGCAGTTCGTCGGTGGTCTTTCCGTCGCGCTTCAGCATGGTGGACAGACAATAGAGGTAAGGGTCACTGAGCGACCAGCGGTGCACGTCAGTGACGGGAGCGCACTGGCGGATGGTCATGGTCTGCTGGGCTTTCAGTTCAATGCGTTCAGCCAGGCGGAACACCTGCTTTCCGCTGGACAGGGTGAACTTGTTCACCAGCTCCACGGACTGCGGCTGGTCGGAATAGTTCCTGATTTCGGTGTCGATAAAGACGCTGTCGCAGGTGGCATTGTTCCAGATGTGCACACCAAAGGGCTCAATACGAACCTGGTCGGTGGCAATGAGGGTGACAGGTCGGAAGATGCCAAACGGCTGGCTGCCTTCGCTGAAGCCCCACTCGCTGCTGCAGCCGCCGCACACCCAGGGCGACTCTGTCTGCATGGAAGGGTGGTCAACGTCAATCTTCAGGCTGTTCTGGCCTTCGCGCAGGGCATCGGTCACGTCGAGTGTGAACACGGTGCGCCCTATCAGCTCCCGGGGATAGCTGTGGCCGTTCAGATGAATGGTGGCATAGGTGCCCACGCCCTCCAGCTGTAGGAAGTAGCGCTTGTCGGAGCGCTTCTCCTTGATGGAGAATGTCTTCTGATAGACGGCCGAGCCATGCAGGTTGCCGTGGCGCTGCTGGCGGTAGCCGTAATAGTCATCCAGGTTGTGTGGCAGGTTGACATTACTCATGTGGGTGTCGTGGCTCACAGGGCAGCTCACCTCCCATCCTTCGTTCAGGCTCACTTCGCTTCGGCGTCCTGTTGCTTCGGGCTGGGGGAAGCTCACGGCACTGCGACCCATGGGCATGCTGGTGGCCAGGGCGATGCCGCGCTGACCGGCATTGTTCACGGCGCAGTAGAAGTGGTAGACAATACCCTCATGCTTGACGACGTAGCTCTTATGGGCGAACATCTCGTCATAAGGTTTGGAGGGGACTATCAGGTCAGGGCCCGTCCAGTCGGTCCAGTGTACCAGGTCGCGACTGGCGGCGAAGGTGTTGAAGGCATTGTAGGAGCGGCCGGGGTGATAGGCGGAGAAATAGAACATCACCCACATGTCGCCCATTCGCACTAGCTGGGCATCGCCAGTGATGGTGCCGTCGCTATCGTGGGCAAACACGGGGTTGCCACCATAGCGCTTCCACTTCTTCATGTTTTTTGAGAGGGCAATGCCGATGCGCTCGCCCTTGGGATGCTGTTCGTCCTTGCCGCCGGCATTGTAGAACATGACAAAAGGATAGCCCTCCTCGCCCTTGATGCGCTGCTGCTTGTCCTTGAGCCAATAGATGGTGCTCTTGTACTGTGTCAGATATTCCCACCACTGGGCTTCCTTGTCGTCGTAGCTCATCAGGGGGCTGTCCTGGGTGGTCCACTGATGAGGCTGGGTGATGTCGGCAGTGGTGGTAGCCATGCCAATGCTCAGCGGAGCATTGACGGCCTCGTAGCCAGTGCCGGGGCCGCCGATATAGGTGAGATAGTGATGCCCTTTGTAGGACTGCATGGCGTAGGTGCCATCCCACTGGGGGTCAATCAGGGCAGGGAAGCCTCCTCGCTGGTTCTCATCCCAGGTAGCCTGGGCTGACGCTTGCTCCTGTGGGCTGTTGAGGGCCAGGATGCGGCCCAGCGTCTGCCAGTGCAGCAGGTCGCTACTCTTGGCCAGCCAGGTCTCGTAGCCACGCCCATCGGTACCGTCTTTTCCATCGTAGCACACATAGGTCATATACCAGGTATCGCCCTCACGGAAAACGGTGGGACAATCGAACTTGTGGAAATTGTCTTGTGGGACCATCACCAGCCCGTATTTGTAGGGCGTTTGCACTTCGTCGTAGATGCGTTGCATCTCTTCAGGGCTGACGTCATCTGCCCACAAGGGCAAGGAAGCAAAAAGGCAGAAGAGAAAAGAACTCCATACCTTAGCGTTCATCTGGCTGAATGACTTCTTGTTCATAACTTACGTTGTTCCTTTTAACTTCTTGCACTCGGGCATATTATTTCATGAATAGCCAGTCGACCTCGTTGCCGGCACCCTGTAGCCCTACGTCGCGGGGCTTGATGTTGCCCTCCGTAAAACCTGCCACCATGATGATGCCCTTCGGCAAATTGATGGTGTGGTGTCCTGCCGGGAAGTGATAGGCATGGATGTTGACGGGGGGCATCTGCAGCATGGCAATGGCATTGGTCAGCACAGGCTCGGCCTGTCCGTACTCGTTGCCCGTGGCATCGGTTTCCAGCTTGGGTACCTTGGCCCATTTGGGGTCGTCGTCCTGGAAGAAGCCTACGAGCATCTTGACGGGTTTGTCGGCCTCAAACTCAATGGTAGTCCCCACGATGCGAGTGGTGTCCCTGTTCAGCACAAAAGCCTGGAGGGCAGTCAGTTCGGGCGCCAGTGAATCCACCTTCGTGTCCTCACGCTTCTCAAAGACTACGGCTTCCCTCCGTAGCGGGGTGGTCATTGTGGGGGAAATCAGACGGACAGAAGCGGGCAGGACGGGGTTGGTGAGAATGTCGGTCTGGGCCACAGGATTCTTCAGCTTCCCGATGTTGTGCTTCAACGCATCCAGCTCGTCCTGATAGACTTGGGCCAGTTCCTTCCAGGTCTTCATCTTTCCGTCGTCGCCCCCCACTGGAATGCGACGCTGGGCCGTCTGCATGGAGTTGGCGTAGAGGTAGGTGGAATCAGTGCGGGCGGCCAGCTGTTGCCATATTTGCTGGCTCTCCTCCAGGAAGGGAACAGCGGCGTCCAGATATTTCAGGTCCTTTGACCATTTATAGTCCAGCACCAGCCGGGCTGCCTGAACCTTGGCCTGGAACGACTTGGCAAAGAGCGAATAGCAGATAATGTCGTTGTAAAGGCGCTGGTACTCATCTGGATGCTTCTGTGGCTTAAAGTTGCCTAGGGCATTGAGCTGGAGACTGGCAGCCTGGCCGTGGGCCGAGCACTGCTCGACAATGTCTAATGGCAGCTCGCCTGTGTGTGGCTCACCTTTCCATTCCTTCTCCACATATTCAATCAGCTTCTCTCCAGCAGGGCCACAGCTTTCGTAGAAGCCCGGGTAGATATTGAACTTATAGGGGTTCACCAGCTCGGTCATCTTCATGCCGAGCAGCAGTGTCTGGCGGTTACCCTCCGTAATGCCGAAGCGACGGAGCAACTTGGGGGCTATCTCGCCGGCTTCATCATAGGCGCGTAGAATATGTTCGGCAGCATCCTGGCTGATGCCGTAGTAATCGGCTAGTTGCTGTGTCCAGAATACCTGGTCGTCGCCACGCTCGCAGTTCCAGGCATAGCGCCCCCAGGCTTTGTACCACATCCAGTCGCGGTCAATCTGCAGAAGGCGGTTGTCACTGGGCAGTTTGTCAGCTGTGTATGGCCAGTCCCAGTAGGAGGCCTGTGGATAGAGGTGCAGTCCCTTGCTGTGGTGCACACGGTGCATGGCCTGTACCGCCTTCTGCGTGAAAGTGGGGGATGACCAGCGCCACGGCTCCAGATTGGCCAGAATGTGCACATTGTCAATATGGACGGGCGCAGCGGCTGCCAGCTGTCGGTGTGTTTCGCCCCAAGGACCTCCTGGCTCGTAGGTGGTCAGGCTCTCGCCCGTGTATTTCGACATGGTGTAGATGTTGGGATAGAGCGGGAGAGCGGCTTTCAGCACGGCAGGGCCGTCAGTATCGTGTGAACGCAGAATGATGGGGGGCGTATCGGTACGTCCTGACGCTCTCAGCCCATCCTGAATGCCGGGTATGATGGTCTCGGTCATCCAGTCGATGTCGGTATCAATACCCGACATGGCTTCGCCAAGACAAACCAGGAAGCCTACTTTGGGGTATTTCTCGACAAAGGCGGCTATGGACTTTCTGGTGTAGTCGCTGATGAGCGGTGTGATGGGGCGGTTACGGTCCTGTGTCTTCAAGCCATAGTGGTCGGCAAAAGGCTTTGACAGGATGATGTTGTAGAACATCTGTATGACGCGGATGCCGCGGCGATGGGCTTCGTCGACCAGAAATCCAAACATTTCCTGGTTCAGAGCCATGGTGGCATCATCAACTTCAGGCGCAAAGGGATAGTCGGGCAGCTTTACCAGCGAGGCAAAGGGATGGCCGTTCCACAGGTAGACCGTGTTCATGTTGTTCTCAGCCAGCAGGTCCAGGTAGCGCAGCCACAGTGCCTTGTCATAGAACCATGGGAAATTCTCTGGGGTATAAGGATATTCATAAACCCGATGGCCGGGCAGGTAGACGGTCTTCTGAAGGCCTACGCAGGCTCCCCGCATGGTCATCTGTGGGGCGTCTTCAAGGGTGGTCAGCTGTGACAGGGTGGGGTCGTCGCTCAACAGCTCGCGAAGACGGTTGGCACCATAGATGCAGCCAGGGCCGTCATGACCAGTTATTGTCACGCTATGGCCTTTGCGCACAATGCTGAATCCCTCAGCATCGCCGGAATCACTGATGCTGATAGTGATATGGAAACGGGTATCCAGGTCCTGCAGACGCGTGGCAGCATAGGCGGCCTGAGGCGAGTTGCTCTTTACCTTTATTCTTACTTTGCTGCACATAGGGATGGCAAGCAGTAGGCATAGTGCTATGGTAATTTGACGGATATTCATGGGCTATAGTTCTAGTGTAATGGTCTTTTTGGGAGGAATCTCCACCACCTGCTCGCCGACGTAGAGCGTGCCGGTGCCGCCGTCGCTGTAGACAGATACATGGTGGGTGTCCATCTCTACATGAATCTTGCCAAACGGCGTGGGGACATCGCCTTTCATCCACTTCAGGCCAGCCAGCACTGGGCGCACTGTATAGGTCTGATATCCGTTAATGGCAGGACTCACCCCCAGGAAGTACTTTCCCAGCAGGTAGATGGGCGATGCACCCCACGAGTGGCAGAGACTCTTGCCGTAAGGGCGGCCGTACATGGCATAGTGCTCGGCACCTTGGTCAGAGGGATTGTATTTCTCCCAGAAGGTGGTGGCTCCCTGGCGCAGCATGCCGCCCCAGTAATCCTTGATCTCTTTCAGTACATAGTTGTAGTGCCCAGTCTGGCAGAGCGCTTCCAGTTCATAGAAACGCATGTAGGGGGTGGTGATTGGGGGCACGTCGGGGTTGAGCAGCACGTTTGCGACAATATCCTCTTTCTCCTTCTCATCGGCAAAATCAAGGATGATGGCCATGATATTGGGGAATCTGGTGATTTGTGTGTTCAGTTCCCCGTCTTCAAGTGCATGCATGAAGGCATGTTTCTCCCTGTTCCAGAAAGTTTTCTTGATGAGCATTCTAAGATTGTATGCCTTCTCCAGATAACTTCTCGCTAGGTTACTGTCCTTGAACAAGGTCGAGATGGACGCCATGAAGGCAAGAGACTGATGTAGCAGGATTTGCTCAAAGCAGAGTGCCCCCCGCTTATGCATGGGAAAGTCTGTCCAGTCCACGAAAATCCAGTCATCAGGCTGTGCCTCGGCCATACCGTCTGCATTGGTGCGCTGCAGCACATAGTCCATCAGTCTCACCATGCTGGGCTGCAGTTCCGAGATCGTTGCTGTGTCGTGCGTGAAGAGGAGATACTGCCAGATGGACAGAAACCAGTAGAAGGTATAGTCCATGATGGTGTTGATATGGGCAGTGACAGGATCTTTTCCCCGTAGTTGGCGGATGGTGCGCTTCACGCATTCAGTGTCGAAGTGCAGATAGAAGTTCATCAGGTAGCTTTGTATGGCATCGCCGCTCCAAATCCACCTGTCGCGCTTGATGCCATCGGTGAAGAATTCGCGGGTGGTAAGCTCCAATGTGTAGGCACTGACCTGCCAGATGCGGTTCAGCTCGTCATCACTACAGCAGAAGCTGCCGCTGTGCTGAGGGTCGTAGGGCGCATATTCGTAGTCCATCAGCAGCTCCTTGTAGCCTGCACTGCCTTCTTTCACCACATGCACAAAGCGGAAGGCCTTACCGTCATCGGCTGTGGTGAATGTTGTAGTGGTATCGCAACAAACGGGACAAAGGTCCAGCGTTTCACAATGCTCATGGTCGAGGGCTTCTTCACGACTTTCACCATAGTAGATGCAGAGCGTGCCCTGACCGTGCAGCCCGATGAACTTCAAATTACCGAAGGTCTCACGACCAAAGTCGTAAAGAATGGCGTTGCCGGATGTAGTTTCGGCCTTTGCAGGCTTCTGCTCCTTACGGGGCAGGCGGAACTGCGAAGGCGGCGTGTCGGGGGCATTGAAATTCCACGAAGCAACAGGAACGTAGATGCCTGAGTCATGAGCTGTGCCCTCTTCATCAATCCAGATTTTATCCTCGTAACTTACCTCCCAGCTTCTATCGCTGTTGATGGTGGCTCCTTCTATATATATGGAGGGTGGGGTGGTCTGGTTCCACACTTTGAGCGTCAGTTCATGCTTGCCCCGAGGAACGAGGAATGTCTTCGGTTGGCCGAACTGCAACTTTCCATCCAGAGAAAGATTGAACCTTCCTTCCACCCTAATGTTGATGCTTTCATCCTGCTGCAGTTCATAGTAGCGGCGGAACACCACCGTAGGCCAGTGGGAATCCTGCTTCCAGAAAGGAGGAAACATAGCGCCCCGCTCAGTGCGACGGTTGTTGAAAATGTTGCCCAGCCATACTTCAAAGTCGGCAGGATACCAAATCCAAGTTGCTTCAGATTTTCTCTCCATATCGTTCTTTTGTAATTTGCTCAAGCGTCTTTCCACGAGTGTCAGGGGCACCTGCTGTACCGATGAGCAACGATACCACCAGCAGTATCAGCATCACCCAGGCAGCACGGGTGAATCCCTCGCCCTGCTCACCGTAGATGTAGACGAAGCCCAGTCCCCAGGCGGCCGACAGACCGCGAACAATGAAGAACATGACTCCCTGGGCGGCAGCGCGATATTTGGCAGGGAAAAGTTCAGAAGCCCAAAGGGCATAGAACGACTGTACGGATATGCCACCCTGCAGTCCCCACAACAGTGTGAATACCAGCAGACCCGTGATGCTGGTGATGCCCACCGTCAGCACAAGCACCCATGCCAGCACGGCGAACATGACGCCCGTAAAGAACAGCCAGCGTTGGTTCACCTTGTCCACAATCATAGAGAAAAAGAACGTGGTGGCAATGATGATGAGCCATTGGCCTACGCTGAGCAAGTTGGCATACTCGTTCGAGAGACCTCCCGCCGTTTCGTAAATGTGCTGTTGGAAGAAGCCCATGACCGACGACACCAGGTTCCACGTCAAATACATGCCGGCCAGGAATAGGATGGCGCGCACATTAATCTTATTGGTGAAGAGAGAGCCGAATGAGGCAAAAGTGCTCTGTTGCTTCGTGGCGGTGTGCTTGGCGGCTTCCCATTCTTTGGATTCATCCAGACGGCGTTGCAGAAGCCATGCAATGAAGGCCACAATAAATAGCGATACGAACACCAGGCGTGAGCTGAACACATTGAGTGAGGCACCATCGGTGACACCAAAAACATCTGCTATGCTTTTCACAAAGGGGAACAACAGTCCTTCGCTGCCTGCACCGCTTGTAGGTGGGGCCAGAAGTGTGCCCAGAATCAGAATGATGGTGGGCCCGATGCCCCAGGCCATTTGCGAGATGCCAATGTTGCGACCGCGGTTGCTCACCTCAGAACTTTCCGAGATGTAGGTCCATGAAGCGGGCACACCGACGCCGACTGAAATGCCTGTCACCAGGAATCCAGCCAGCAGCATGGGGAAGTTCACCGACAGCAGGATGAGTGCCACGCCCGTCATGTAGATGAGCATGTTGTAAGTGTAGATGGCTTTTCGCCCGTATTTGTCGGCCAGGAATCCGCCAATGATGGCGCCGATGGCTGCGCCCAGACAGTTGGCTGAAATGGCGTTCAGCCATCCTAAGTTAGCCTCCGTCAGCCCCAGATAGTCTTTCCAAAGGCTGAGGCCACTGGCTCCGGCAACGATGGCACCTGCATCAAGATAATTGGTGAGAGACACGGCGATGGTGCTCTTCAAACTGCTTTTCTTCTTTTCCATTTTGCTGAATCGTTAGTTGGTTTCTGGTTGCCACGGATAGCTGCCGGGCTTCAGGGTGACAAGGGTTCCGTTCTGTGCCCGCATGGTGACGACGCCAGGGGCATGCTGAGCTACTATGGTAAATGCATTCCAGCCCAGCGCCTGAAGGGTGGTCCAGGCTGTGGCACCACCTTCTATGATGAGATGGCTGGGACACTGGCTGGCAATCAGGTCGCAAGCCTTTGCGGCCATCATGGTGCGCAGGTGGCTGGCGGCTTCCCGTGTGTGGCGATGAGTATAGGGCATGGTGAGGATGGCCGAGCTCATCGTGGCGTATGCGCTAGTATCCCAAAGGGAAAGGTCATCAGCACCATCGTAAATGCTTATGGGCATGGGGATGACGGGAATGTTCAGATGGAGGGGCTTGCTCTGCGTGCTGCCACAAAGAATCAGAGTAGAGCTATGAGGCGAAATATAACTGGAGAGTGGCAGTGATGTCCTGTCGTTTCCTCCGCTCTTCCCAATGATTTGGGTGAAGAGGTCGGCTGCTCCTGCGAAGAGGGTATGGCCATCATCATAGTCGGCCAGAAGGCGATGGATGTCGGCCTGGCAGGTAGCGTCGGGCATAAGGATACCATGTGCTTCGGCATCAGGGAAACGGTCGTGAAGTGTGGAGGTACGAGCGGGAAAGTCCGGGTCAAACGAGAAGTCAGTCTCATGAAGGGGCACTTCCTTTGCTTCTTGTCCTTCTTTCTTCTCCTTTATATAATAGATGCCGTGGCGGATGATGCGGCCCCGTGATGGGTTGGCAGGCATGTAAACGGCCCGTTGATAGTCCAGCGCTTGCATCAAGGCCACTAATTCCTCCACTACATGGCCGCGCAAGGCGGAGTCTGTCTTCTTGAAAAAGTGGAATGAGGGATGTGGAGTGGGGAATGAAGCGGCTAAACGGCGGGTTTCGGCTGCGGCTTCCTTAGCGTTCAAAGAGCGGGTGTCGGTGGCGATGACCGTGGTCGTGCCATTGGCTCCGTCCTCCATCCAGGCTGCAGAGAGGGATGCAGCGTCGCAGACAAGGCGCACCGTCTGCCCTTGTCCATAGGCGATGCCGGCTATCTCGGCAGCTCCCGTGATGTCGTCGGCAATCACCACCATGCTCAGCCCGTCATCTCTCATTGCTCACTGCTGATTTCTCATTTTACGGTAGATAGCCATGCGGGTGGCATAGTCAATGCTCAGCGTCATGGCGGTGTCGCTGGCTATTCCCTTTCCTGCCACGTCGAAGGCCGTTCCATGGTCCACGCTGACGCGGATGATGGGCAGACCCAGCGTGATGTTGACGCCGCTGGCGCTCTCCATCTTGCCCGTCTCCTTGTTCCAGTTGAAGGCGCAAACCTTCAGGGGAATGTGTCCCTGGTCGTGGTACATGGCGACCACGCCGTCGAACTGGCCGCATTTGGCCTTGGCGAAGACCGAGTCGGGCGGCACGGGACCATCCACATTGAAGCCGCGTCCCTTCAGCTCTTCTATGGCGGGTATAATCTCCTGTGCTTCCTCCCAGCCGAACATGCCGTTCTCGCTTGAGTGGGGATTCAGGCCGGCCACGCCGATGTGGGGCTTCTCGATGCCGAACTGCCTGCAGGCATCGTTAATCAGTTCAACACACTCAATGACGCGAGCCTTCTTCACCAGGTCACAGGCTTTGCGCAGTGGCACATGGGTTGATACGTGAATGACGCGAATGTTCTCGTCAGCCAGCATCATGGCATACTTCTTCGTGTTTGTGAATGTGGCGTATATCTCCGTATGTCCGTCGTAGTGGTGGCCTGCCAGGTTGAGCGCCTCCTTGTTCAGCGGGGCGGTGACGGTACCGTCCACCTCATCGGCCATGGCCAGTTCGATGGCTTTCTTGATATACTGGAACGCGGCATTGCCGCACTGCGCCTGCACCTTGCCGAACTCAAAAGTGGCCAGGTCAATGCACTGCAAGTCCAACACATCAAAGGTACCAAATTCAAACCGTGCTTCCTCCACACGCTGCACAGCGTTGACTTGCAGGTTGAAGCCCAGCAGCTTGACGGCCTGCCGCATGATTTCTGCATCGCCCGTCACAATGGGGCGGCATTTCTCATAGGTCTCTTGGCGGTTCAGGGCGCGTACCGTGATTTCCGGCCCTATGCCGGCGGGATCGCCCATGGTGATGGCTAGTATTGGTTTCATCATGATGATTTATGATTTTAATATAGGCTGTTGTAGATGTCACGAGCATCTTGCTCAGTAACGGGGCGGGGGTTGTTCTTCAGCAGGCGCTGCACCTCCATGGCAGCGTGGGCCATGCCGTCGACAGCCGTCTGGGGTATGCCCAGGTCGGTCAGCTTCTTGGGTATGCCCACGGCGTCGGCCAGTTCGTAGATGAAGTCTACGCCGCGCTGAGCAGTCTCGTCGTCATCCTTTCCGGCAGTCACGCCCAGGGCAATGGCCACCTCAGCATAGCGCTGCAGGTTGGCGGGGCGGTTGAACTTCATCACAGAGGGCAGCAGGATGGCATTCGACAGTCCATGGGGAATGTGAAACTCCCCGCCCAGCGGGTAGCTCAGTGCATGAACAGCTGCCGTATTGACAGGACCCAGGCACAGGCCGCCATACAGCGAGCCTAAGGCCAGGGCCTCGCGGGCTTCCACGTCCTTGCCGTCTTTCACGGCCCGTACCAGATGGGCGCTGATGAGGCGGATGCCCTGCAGGGCATAGATGTCCACGGCGGGATGGGCAAACTTGTTCGTATAGGCCTCAATGCAGTGTGTCAGTGCGTCCATGCCCGTGTCGGCAGTCACCTTTGCGGGAACGGTCCAGGTGAGCTTCGGGTCCACATAGGCGGCGTCGGCAATGAGGTAAGGGCTCACTACGCCTTTCTTCAGCTGGTCGCGTTCATCCAGCAGGATGGCGTTGGGCGATACCTCTGAGCCTGTGCCTGCCGTGGTGGGCAGACATGCAAACCACAGGCCTTTCCGCTGGATGAAGCCCGTGCCGAAGCAGTCTTCCACCTGCTGGTCGGAATGGATGAAGGCAGCCACCAGCTTTGTGACGTCAAGCACGCTGCCGCCGCCAATGCCCACCACGCTGTCGGCAGCAAAGCGCCTTGCGGCCTCCAGTATCTGCTTGAAATCGTTGACGGTGGGCTCAGCCAGGATATGATGGAACACTTCTATGCTGATGCCTTTGGCTTTCAGCAAGTCAAGCGTCGGTGCTATGAGCGGTACAATGGGCGGGGCCGTCAGCACCAGCAGGCGTCGCAGCCCCAGCTTCTGATAGTCCTCTGCAAAGGTCTGAATGCAGCCCGTTCCAAACACAATCTTCTGTGGCTGCAGGAGTGTTATTGCTTTCATGTGTCTTATCGGTTTAATGTTGCTTTTTCCTTTCTTCCAGATAGCTGTAGATGGTCAGCTCCTTCGGGGCCAGGGGCGTCTTGAACAGGAAACTGGCCAGATAGCCCACGACGAGTACGATGATGTGGCTGTAGACGCCCAGCATGTACTTGTGGTGGGTGAAGTTCCACGAGCCCAGGTCCAGCAGTGTTTCTTTCACGCCCGTGCCGTGGATGTCAACCTTCGTCGAGGTCAACACGGCATAGGCGGTGAACAGCACGGCTGCGGCGATGCCAATGTAGAGCCCCTGCTTGTTGGCACGGCGACTGAACAGCCCGAGCATGAAGATGCCCACAATGCCCGCCGAGAAGATGGCATAAAGGGCGAACAGCGCACCCAGCACGCCCTCGCCGCCCCATGATATGTAGAGACAGGCCACGCCCACGGCCCCCACGCCGCTCAGCACCACCATCCAGCGGCCAAAGCGCAGCTGCTGGCCGTCAGTGGCGTTCTTCTTGAAGCGGGCGTAGTAGTCTTGCACGGCGATGGCCGAGATGCAGTTCAGGTCGCTGTCCAGGCTGCTGATGGCCGCCGCGGCCAGGGCGGCCACGATGAGTCCGCGAATGCCGATGGGCAGCTCGTGGGCTATGAAGTAGGGGAACACCTCGTCGGCCTTGATACCATCAGGCAGCACAGGAGCGCCTGCTGAGTGATAGTAGGCAAAGAGGCAGGTGCCGATGAACATGAACAGGGCCCAGATGGGTACTGACATCAGCACGCCGATGTAGGCTGCTTTCTTGGCTTCGCGGTCGTTCTTGGCTGCCAGATAGCGCTGCACGATGGTCTGGTCGGTGCCATACTTCTGCAGCGCATAGAAGATGCCGTTGAGCACCATCACCAGGAAGCACAGCTCCGTCAGGCTCCAGTCGTAGGGCCCGAAGTCTATCTTGTGGTGCTCTCCTGCAATGCGGAACACCTCGGCCGGGCCGCCTTCAGGCAGGAACAACAGCAGGCCTACGCAGATGAGGCCGCCGCCAATGAGCAGCATGCCTTGTGCCACATCCATCCATACGATGGCCTCCATGCCGCCCAGAAGTGTCAGGATGATGATGGTGATGCCCAGCACAAGTACGATGGTGTAGATATTGATGTCAAGGAATGTAGCCAGTGCCATGGACACCAGGAAGAACACGGTGCCGCTCTTCGAGAAGTGCCCCA